>CAINVS010000054.1 GCA_903854205.1 uncultured Bacteroidota bacterium
AGTTGTAACTTGTTTTAACAATGAATTAACAAATGAATTAGACTTTATTTGAAATAATGTTTTAGGAAATCGACTAATTTTAGAAATTTAATTTCATTTATCTGTCAAAAATGAAATTTTAAAAATAAAATATTGTTTAACTCGAGTATTTTACAAAATGATGGTTTTTGTTTAACTTTTCACAAAGTAAAACTTACAGCTATTAACCCAAAATCCAGCGATGACTATGTCGTAGAGTTGAATTGCTAACTTTAAAAAAAACACTAAAAATTATGAGCCCTAGGCACTGCGTAGAACCCTTCGGGTTCGCTTTGCGGAGCCAAATTATTTCGCTTGTCTATTTTGCAGAAACACCCAATACTGCAGAAATCCTGATAGCCCAAGTAGGTTGCTGCACATAGCCACCTACGCTATGTTTGCCAGGTCTATAAACTAAATAAATGGCAAGACCTGAGCTGTCGTGAATGGGAGAGAGGTGGAATCCGCAAAAAATCATCGCCCGCCAGTTGGGTTCAAGATCCAGTCCTCCAGCAGCTCCTGCGGTTATACGAAGTGCTGTCCGGCCGATTAGGAAGGTTGGTTTCATCGGATAATAGCGCAGTCCCAAATAAAATTCATGATTATTGATAGGGCCGGCACCATTTTTAAGGTTTTTCATATTCATTCTGGTGAAGGAATATTCCAAAATAGAGGAAATATGTTCAGTGCCTACATTCAAATTAACACCTGCACCAAATTGAGAGGTATTGACTTTTTCTCCATTAAAATTGACAGAGGGATTTAAAATATAGGTGTAATGCCCTTCCATGAACTTGGTTCGGAATGTTGTCTGAGCATGAACTCCTGAAATTAGGATAAAAATGATACCAATTATTAAAGCTGATTTTTGCATTGCCGGTAAATTTATTAGCAGCAAAGTTATAAAGTAGCCAATACTTTATCAATGATCTATATCACATATCCTTCATTTATGGTTTACTGCGTTTCATTTTAAAATCTACGCGCTGTTCTTTACCATTAATACTGCCTTCGATCCAGGCATGCAGACTGTCAGACTTCAGGGGTTTGTAGATGATTCGTTGCGGAAAATCATTTGCTTTATTTTCAAAAGTCAAGGGGTTATTGGCAATCATTTTAAAGGAAACAGGTTCCACATTTTGTCCGGGAAAGGACACTATATAATATACCCCATCTTTTTTTCGGATCAGTTCTACTGCTTCGGAAAAAACGGTATCACCATTTTGGATCTCCACACTAAAAGCATAATAAGTACTATTATTGATTTTTTTCCAGCTTTCGACAAATCGGCTGTCCCCTTCTGTTCGCTCCCAAGTACCTTTCAGCGCTGAAAAATTATCGATGTTATTGATGCCGCAAGGCTTAACGCAGGCATTGGAAGTAAAAAAAACTGCAGCGATAAACAGGTATTTTGAATTCATAAAATGTTTTAATGATGTTGCGACAAATAATATTTTGATAAGCAGGTCAATTTCCTGCAAATATAAAAATTAAACAGGCACTTGAATAAAGTTTAAAAAATTGTTTAATTTTGCACTGCAGGTACTTTATCTTTTTGTCAATATTGGTAACTTATTATGTTGTCTGTTGATTTGCAATTCGTTAGCAGTTTTTATAGAATTCTGCAGATCGCCTTGCTTTTAAGGAACACTCGAAGCGTGCCGGAATACTTGCACGGGCGCATTTTTACACGAAAACCTTTTTGAAATAATGCTCAATCATCTACGCGATTGGATTTTTAAGAACGTTCACGGTTCTAATCTGGTATATAATATTTGCTGGGAAGACCCGCGTTGCGACCGAAAGGTCATGAATATTGGTGAAGAAAGTAAAATTGTTATGATCACAAGTGCAGGCTGCAATGCCTTGGACTACCTTCTTGATAATCCTTCAGAGATACACTGTATTGACCTCAATTCAAGACAAAATGCCCTTTTGGAATTCAAAAAAGTGCTGATTAAACACTTTACGTACAAAGATTTGTATGATTTTTTTGGCGAGGGAGTCAATCCTAATTCGGAAAATTTTTATCATACCCAAATCCGTCAGCATCTTCCTGTTTTTGCTCAGGAATTTTGGGATAAAAAAATAGGCTATTTTAGTGGAAAGGGCCCTAAAAAAAGTTTTTATTATCGGGGTTCATCCGGAACATTGGCTTGGATGTTCGGCAAATACATGAGATCGAGAAAACAACTTTACAAAAAAGTACGCAATCTGCTAGATGCCAAAAACTTGGAAGAACAGGAGTTTTGGTACAATCAGGTAGAAGCCAAGCTTTTTAATAAAACAATACGCCGAATCATCAGCAATCACTTTGCATTGGCATTGGCCGGTGTTCCCCGTGCACAACGTAAGCTGATCAGTGAGGAATATCCCGGTGGTGTAGGGGAGTTTATAGTCAACTCAGTACGCCACGTATTTACTAAAGTTGATATTAAAGAAAACTATTTCTTTCGTGTTTATATAGACGGTCATTACACAAAAGAATGTTGTCCAAACTATTTGGTTGAATCTAACAACGAAACGCTGAAAGAACGTGTCGATCGCATCAAAACTCATACTACAAGTGTTTCGCAATTCCTGAAAGACAACCCTGCAGAATACAGCAATTATGTTTTGCTCGATCATCAGGATTGGCTGGCTGCACATAATATTCCTGCTTTGGAAGAAGAATGGCAGCTGATTTTAAAAAACAGCCGTCCCGGCACTAGAATTTTAATGCGTTCTGCTGCATTGCGAATCGATTTCTTCCCTGAATTTGTTAAAGAAAAAGTGGAATGGATTCCGCAGGAAGAGTTGAATACAATACATAAAGAAGACCGTGTAGGCACTTATGGCAGTGTTTATGTAGGTATTGTAAAATAAGTTTCTTATATTGTACAGGGTAGGAGCTAAAAGTTCTACCCTTTACTTTTTATCTTAACAACATTATGAAAATATCACATGACAATCCTAACGCACAGGCCGGTGCAATGGATCAGTATTATAAATTTCAGTCAAAAATTTACGATATGACCCGTTGGACCTTCCTCTTCGGTCGTGACGAAATTATCAAAGCTATTCCGTTGGAACGTAATGCTAAAATTAAAATTCTTGAGATTGGCTGCGGTACAGGTTACAATACAAAATTGCTGGCACAGACTTTTCCAAATGCAGAAATCCGTGCTTATGAAGTATCGGATGATATGGTAAAACTGTCACGCAAAAAATTGTCGCAATATGGCAGCAGAGTAGAAGTAGTACATCAGCCTTATGGTACAACACCGGATTTACATCTGGATAGCTACGATGCAATCCTTTTTTCCTATTCACTGACAATGATCAATCCGCAATGGGAAGATCTTATCCGTCAGGCGCAAAAAGACCTTAAAGTAGGCGGTTATATTGCTGTGGCTGATTTTCATGACAGTAAACATAAGTGGTTCAAAAAACACATGGGTAACAATCATGTCCGCATGGACAGTCACCTCGTTCCTTTGTTGAAAGAACTATTCAGCCCTGTAGTTGATAAAGTACATTCAGCTTATATGGGCACCTGGGAATATATGATGTTCGTGGGTAAAAAAATGTAATATTATCCTCAACATATTAAATCTGTTTTCCCCCTGAATACCCATGAACAAACGCCAGCTAGATGTACTGATACTGTCCGATATTCATTTGGGCACCCGTGGCTCTGAGGCAAAGGCGCTGCTCAACTATCTACGGAGTGTGGAACCTAAATTGCTGGTACTTAATGGAGATATCATCGATATTTGGCAGTTTTCAACCGGTCATTTTCCACCTGCTCATTGGGCTGTCCTACGTGAATTTATGGATTTGGCCGAAAAGGGAGTACCTGTTTACTATCTGACAGGAAATCACGATGATACCTTGCGAAAGTTGGTTCCATTTAAAATGGGTAATCTGCATTTGGAAAACAGGCTTGTTTTGGAATTGGATGATAAGCTGGCCTGGATTTTTCACGGTGATATTTATGACGGGTCCATCACGCATGGCCGATGGGCAGCCAGAATTGCTGGAAGATGTTATGATTCAATTATTGTTTTCAACAGATTCATCAATAGAATTTTAAAAAGACTTAAAATTAAACCCACTCATTTTTCCAAAAGGCTGAAAAGTGGTGTCAAAAGGGCTGTATCTAAAATCAGCAATTTTGAAACAAAAGCCATAGATCTGGCAATTGAAAAGGGTTATGACTACGTTATATGCGGACATATTCACCGACCGCAGATAAGGGAGGTTATCACAGAAAAAGGAAAGGTAATTTACCTCAATTCAGGAGATTGGATGGAAAATCTTACATCTTTGGAATATGCCGGTGGAAAATGGGATATATTTACTTATGATGAAAATGATTTTTTGGACTCAGAATTTAAAGATGCACTTAAAATAAACTTGAATAGCTTAAAAACATCAATTGAAAATGAGACAATTCAAGAGGTATTTAAAAGCCATAAAAATTTTCAAAACGCAGTAAAATGAGATACCTTCTGTTTTTATTTCTGAATATTTCTCCCCTGTTAATAAATGCACAGGAGCAGAAACAACCCAAAGAGTATACCTATTTTAATGACCGGATTTTTGTAAAAGTCGAAGATTTTTTTGGTTATACTTTTGTACCCAGCAAAGGTAAACTGACCAATGCCAATTTCGAAGACCCCATCAAGTTGGCTTCAGTAATGATTGCTATTAATTCTTCCACTGTTTTTATTACCGAACGTTTAGTTTTTACTACCAGCGGTATTAAAGGAGAAATTGATTCAAAACCCTATCAAATGAGTATTGCCCGTTCTCAGCAGGTAACTGAAAAAAAATCAAATTTCTTTGAACTTACTCTAGTTGATATTCACAACCCAAATATTCAGGGTTACCTGAAATTTTATACAGATAAGGGTAACTGCTTTAAAATTCTTTATAGGCCCGAAGCTATTGCGAGTGAACGTACATTTTACTTAGCTGTCCCCCCAAATCACATTGAGGGTCGTGACAGCAGATTTTTTACTCATGAACAGGATATTGTAATAAAGGAACTGGACTCATTGGCTGGAAATATCATTTTTCCGTTTTCTGAATATATTGATCAAAGTGATTATAGAGATTTTACGCGTATATATCCAGATGATAAAGTCAATATTAAAGTGGAGGGCCGAAAAATAAAAAAAGGCAGAAAAGAAAAAACAGTTTACTATTTAGTCATTAACGATGGCCGAAAAGATGCTGTACCTATGCGGGAATTTCTGATAAAAAAGACTAAAGACTACCTGTATAAAGATTATTTTATCAGACAGGAACGAGACTGTATGGTTTTGTATGTATTTGATAACGAGGATAAAAAAGAGAAAAAGGTATATTTATTCAGAAATAACAATACCAAAAAACTGAATGCAATCAGAATAGACAATATGGAATTTGCTATGCGTCCGGGTAAAAGGTTAACAAAATAGCAGCCATACAAAGACTTTTTGGATTTTTCCGAAAAGTCTTTTTTTGTTAGGATTATCAATACATAGTCCGTAATTTTGTGACAGCATTGAAGGGGATTTTATAAATTTCATTCATAATCAGCGCATTACAAACAAAACACAATACAAACCCACTCAATCAAAAGTCATGGCAGAATTTATCAGCGATGTCAAGTTATTTGCCGGTAGTCAGTCGCGCTACCTGGCGGAAAAAATCGTGGACTATTATGGACAGCCCCTGGGGCAGATGAACATCGAGCGCTTTGCCGACGGTGAGTTTCAGGCCAACATTCAGGAGTCGGTTCGTGGTGCTTATGTATTTTTTATTCAGTCAACCTTTGCACCTACAGAAAATCTGATGGAGCTTTTGCTGATGATCGACGCTGCCCGCCGCGCTTCTGCCGGTTATATCACTGCGGTGATTCCATATTTCGGTTTTGCCCGTCAGGACCGCAAAGACAAACCACGTGTGGCAATCGGTGCCAAATTGGTCGCTAATCTTATTACCACTGCCGGCGCAGACCGCATCATGACGATGGACCTGCACGCAGATCAGATTCAGGGCTTTTTCGACATTCCAGTGGATCACCTGAAAAGTGAGGCGATCTTCTTCTCTTATCTCGAAAAAGAAGATACTTCCAATGTTATTTTTGCTTCTCCTGATGTAGGGTCAACCAAACGTGCCCGTGTTTATGCTCAACATTTCGACACCGGACTGGTTATCTGCGACAAATACCGCAAAAAAGCCAATGAAATTGCCGAAATGACCGTTATCGGTGATGTTGAAGGTAAAGATGTGATTTTGGTGGACGATATCATTGACACTGCAGGAACACTTTGTACCGCCGCTCAGGCACTGATGGATAAGGGTGCAAAATCTGTTCGCGCTTTCTGTACACATGCAGTACTTTCCGGTCCTGCTGTTGAGCGTATCGAAAAATCTCATTTGTCTGAATTGGTGGTATCCGATACCATTCCGCTTCGCAAAGAGTCTTCAAAAATTAAAGTCGTTTCCAGCGCTAAATTGTTCTCCCGCGCTATCAGAAATACACATGAGCACCGTTCTATTACGGCACTTTTTGTAGATAAAAAGAAAATGTCAAATAAATAGAATTTAGATTGTAAGATATCAGATTGTCAGATTATCAGACAGAAAAACAGCAAAGGCTTCCCTTGGGAAGCCTTTGCTGTTTATATGAGTAAATTTGGAAAGTGTTTTCTATCCGGTAAGGGACATTAGCCCTGACATCTTATCTAATCAAAGAGGTTGATAAGCCTACACTATTTTTGATATTCTGTGAATCGGTATTGTAACACCTCGTTTCAGGATAATTCGCTGGTTAGTAAGGCCCCAAATGGTAGTATCAACTACATATTTCGTGTTTTGATCTTCAAAATATATTTTGCTCTTGATCTGTTCCAGATTGCCCAAGGTCAGGGCCCTTTCAAGATCATATGTGCGTTGTGCGATTTCCTGACTGTCTTTTAAAACATCTTCAGCAGGGTAACGTAAATTGCCGAGCGCTTCTTTTTGGATCAATGCGTGTTCTGCGTTCATAGGAATGTTTTTTGTGGGTGAGGAATCTTATTTCTGGAGGATTTATAAAATTGAAGTATTAAACGCGTTCGCGGTTATTGAAATAAAATTTTACATTTCATCTATACAAATATAATAATATATTTTTATAAATCAAAATACAA
>CAINVS010000055.1 GCA_903854205.1 uncultured Bacteroidota bacterium
ACGACATCATAACGCGTACGCAATTTGGATTATAAAATAATGGGCTTTTGCTTCCTGTTTTGTATTGTTTTAAAAGTTACAGAGTTGTATATCTTTAATCAATCTATTGATTATCAGGTTGATAAAATTGAAAATTGTGGATGTTTGGAGATTTGTTGCTCTTAATTTATCTTTACATTGCGGACACGAAAAGTACGCATATTTACGCGTTAGAACTCATTTTAAAAGACCGACAATGCGACAATTACTAACATATATTTTGACAATTTTCACTCTGACAACTTTTGCTCAGACAGTTAAGGAAATGCAACCGACCTTGGGTTTTCTTGTAGACAAAAGTGTAGAAGGTGAACTTGAATTTATTCGACAACAAGAAATTTGCGAGAAAGTTTGGAATAAGGTAAGTAGTCAAACAGACTATGAAAAACTTAGCCCAGCAGACAAGAAAATTTACGACAACTTTGATGAAAGCAACGAAAGTTATTGGAACATTTTGGGTCTAGGTTGCAGTTGGTATTGCGGTGGCGGACAAGACACTATTTTTGCTTCTTCGACTTTGAAAACTCATAAAGGAATAAATTATTCAGCAAAAAATATTCACGACCTAAACTATAAGAACGCTTGGATTGAAGGCGTTGCAGGATATGGAATTGGCGAATATATAGTTTACAATTTTCCACCTCAAAACCCAAGGATAACAGAGATTATTATTGTAAATGGTTATGTGAAATCACCGATAGTTTGGAAAGACAATTCAAGAGTGAAAAAACTTAAAATGTATGTTGACAACAAACCATTTGCAATACTCAACCTCGTTGACAGCAGACAAGAGCAACATTTTAAGTTTGAACCGTTGGGCTATGGAGACAGAGACAATTGGGAACAACTACAAACCAAACCTTGGTGGACAATTAAGTTTGAAATTTTAGATGTTTACAAAGGCGACCAATATGACGACACAGCAATTACTGAAATATATTTTGATGGCATTGATGTTCACTGATAGAAGAAAAACGAGTGCTAACACGGGTTTGGCTAAAGTGGCGGTTCAGTGCTCCGCAGACACATTTGTGGTTAATCAAACATTGGTTATCAGCATCAACATTTATGGTGAAAATCGCCACCTTCGCCAAGCGCCAAACCGTTAGCTGATATTTTGAAAAACCGACGGCGGACTACATTGTAGTACCACCATCGACAACAATTTTTTCATTCCGCAAGACCAACGAATTATCGGAAACCAAAAATTCTAAAATTGGAGCAATATCTTTCGGTTTTACAATTCTACCAATTGGAGAAGTACTCGAAAAATGGTCTAACAAATTTTGTATGGCTTCATTGCTCATTCCCGACTTTTGTTGAATTGGACTTTCTGTAACACCGGGACTTATAATGTTTACTCGAATCCCTTTTGTGGCAAGTTCTAAATTTAAAACTTTGGCTACACTTTCAATAGCCGCTTTACTTGCTGTGTAAATACTTGTACCTGCAAACGCTTTAAAAACCACAATCGAAGTATTCAAAACTACACTTGACGGATTTTTTAAAATTGGTACAAACTTCTGTGTGGTAAAAAATGCACCTTTAAAATTGATGTTCATTGTTTCATCAAAGACTTCTTCTGTTGTTGCCTCAAAACTTGACGACTTGAAAATTCCAGCATTAACAAATAACCCATCAATTTTTGTATATTTTTCTTTAACCAAATTGACAAGTTCATCAATGTCAGACAATTTTGATGTATCGGACAGAAATCCTGTTGCTTTATGGTTCAGTTTTTCCAAAGCCTCAGTTAAGTTTTTTTCTGAACGACCTGTAATTACGACTTCATAACCCTTCACCAAAAGATGTTCTGCACAAGCAAAACCAATTCCAGTTGTGCCACCTGTAATGACAATTACTTTTTTATCCATTATTTTATCATTTATTTTCGACAAAACTAAAACATTACTATATTTGCAGCAAGTACTTACTCTTAAGTAATGTACTTACCTAAAATACGGAATTATTGAAAATCAATAACTTAACTTATGGAAATTGTTGAAAAAAAAATATGAAAATGCCACCGAATGTCCAATAACTATCTTTATGGACAAAATTGGCGGTAAATGGAAACCTGTAATTGTTTGGCTTTTGCTAAAAAATGGAACAATGCGTTTTAATGAATTAGACAAAAAAATAAGCGGAATTACCCAAAAAATGCTTTCCCAACAACTGAAAAGTTTGGAAGAAGAAAACATCATAAAGAGAACTTCCTATCCTGTTATTCCACCAAAAGTAGAATACAGTTTGACAGAAAAAGGACATACTTTATCTGAACTTTTGGAAGGAATAATGAAATGGAGTAATACAAACTTAATAGAAAAAAACACCTGCCATTAACATCGGTTTGGCAATATGGCGGGGTTCGTACTTCTATGAAACCTTTTTGCAAGGTTCAACAGCAGTAATTCTATTGAACTTTTTCCGCCGCGCGTGGTCTTCGTCCCTCCCCCCACAACGCCCCGCCGCCGCGCTTGTGTCTTTTTCGACCAAGCGCACGCAACGTGAGTGGCCAAGGCCTGTAACAAATTGATTGTAAAGGCTTTAATCCCATTCGTCGCTGCTCTTGGTCGAACCTGTCCCGCAGAAGATCAAAGCACAACGGCAGGATACCCAAGCATACAGGATGCAGAATTCCATTACTTGTACTTCGCATTTTGTATTGTTTCGAAAGCAATGGGGCTGCCTATCTACGAGTAATCTATTCATTATCAGGTTGATAAAATTAGAAATCGTGGACCCTTGGAAAGTAAGCACTCGCGATTTATCTTTGTAGCGCCTACATGAAAAGTACGCATATTTACGCGTTATAGGCCTTTATCGGAATCTCGTAAAAAGTGAAATTAATTTCTTAAGCTTTTAAACTTAAATAATCTCTATGACATATCCAGCCCTTCAATTTATCAGTGAAATTCTAAATGATTTTTTAAAAAAGAAACTTAATACAAATGAAAGTAAAGTTATATTAAATAGAGTAGTAAATGCGGATGGAAGTCCACCGGAGACGA
>CAINVS010000056.1 GCA_903854205.1 uncultured Bacteroidota bacterium
CAAAACTTTTTAATTCAGTAATGTAAGAATAGGGCAAATAGCGAAACCAGTTCAGAATCAGATCAGTGCCTATCCCCAATTTTACATTTGCAGACCGCAACCGTTTCAACATGATTAGGTTGTCTTCTTTGGAAAAACTGAATCTTCGGGAGGTTGAACCCCAATACCCGCCCCACAAATCAAAAATGTAAGTATACGGTATCAAAGTGGGGATGGAAGCAACCCCTTTATCCGCCATTTTTTTGATCGTTTCATCAGTTCGCGGCAGCGGATGTTCGATCATGTCTATCCCTGCATCTACGGCCCACTCAATGTAAAAAGTCTCGCAATCGCAAGTTATTTTTAATCCCAAGGCATGCGCTTCTTCTACTGCTGCTTTGATTTCGTCTTTGCTGAAATGACTGGCTACTTTGATCAAATCTGCGCCATCCTTAAAACTTTGCCGAACCGCATTGCGCCACTCATCGGGACCAGATGCTTCTACAACCGAACCATACAACGGCGAAGTATCTTCCAGACTCTCTGCTCCATGCCCCCCTTTTCCGGTAATCAATTTTCCGGCAGGAAAAACCCGTGGTCCCATCAAGCGACGTTGTGCCACCCAATCTTTCAGCCTGAAAGTAATTTTATTGATCGAACCCACATCGCGTACTGAAGTAATGCCACTTTCGATATAAAACCTAAGCCTTTCAACCGCCCTGAGTGTTGCATCTGCTTCATTTACAGCATTCGCAGGAGAGGTGTCTTCCTCGGTATAAGTTAAGTGGGTATGCAAATCAATCAAGCCTGGCATCAGGGTCTTTCCTTTGATGTTGAGTACGTTTACTTTGGCCGGAATGACCAAGCTGCCGGGTTTGGCAACAGCTACAATAATATTGCGATACACCAAAACATCGGCTGGTTTTGCGGATTCACCCGTACCGGAAAATACCCTTCCTCCCACCAAAGCGAATGAATCCGCTGGGCCATATGCAATTGGAGCAATCGGAACCCGTCGTGGGTCAGGTGATGTTGTTGTTCCTTCGTTGATGAACGCTCTCCGATCTTTTCTATTCGGAGAGGTGTCCGTCTGAGCGCTGACAATAACCAGGCTCGTCAATAACAAACTAAAGGATAGGATTGACTTTAGCATGATAAAAATTTTAATGATTTTTGAAATTATCATATTTTGAAACCATTCCTTAATGTTGGAATTTGCCCGTTATCTGCTATTTTTGAAAAAAAAACACACATGGACCAAATGTCGAATTCAAACCTTCAAGAAATTATCTATGATTTACAAGATCAGTTGTGTATTTTATTTCTTGGGCCGGAAATGATGCATAAGTCTGGGATTTCTTTATTCCAGGATTTACGAACCGAGTTGGCTGAAAAATTCCCTCAAGACGTGGAATATTTTTATAAAAAGGACGGATTTTTCCTGTTTAAAGATGCCGAAAGCAAAGTAAGAATTTCAAGACAAATCAAGTTAAAAATCCGCAATGTAGTGCCAGATGACGACATATTAATGAAGGTGGCTCAAATTCCTTTTTTTTTAATTGTTTCAATGAATCCCGATGCATTTTTATCAGATTTTTTTTTTAAATATGGAATTAAGCATCGCTTCCAATATTTTTCTTTCCGGAACCAGGTGCCAATCGAAATTGAACAACCATCCCGAGCAACTCCTTTAATTTATAATCTTTGTGGACACATCAATCAAGATGATTCATTATTACTTGATTATGAAGACCTATTTCTTTGGATACAATCATTGCTTGGAAATAAATCCTTACCCGATCGAATTAGAGCTTCTTTGGTTAAAGCCAATACTTTCATATTTTTGGGTTTTCAATTTGAAAAATGGTATTCACAGCTAATTCTTCGCCTTTTGAGCGGAGAAAAAGGTGTAGCCAAGTATGCCATCAAAACGGCTATTACTGAAGTTGACGTTCAAACGTTTTTGGTTCGACAGTTTAAAATTCAATTTATTGGAGATCAGGAGCAATTCATAGAACAACTACACGAGATGTGCAAAAAAGAAGGCATGCTAAGGACATTAGCGGACCCTGCAACCCAGGAAAAAGTGGCGGTGATCCGCTATTTGCAAAATGGAGACATTGATTTGGCTTTAGAAACCTTAAAATCAAGCCTACCTGAAGATGATTTTCAAAAAGAGCTGATTGTATTAATCAGTAGAAATAATCGCTTGAAGGAAGAAAAAATAAAAGGTACATTGGATAGTCGAGACGCAATGGTAGAAGCCAATAAAATTATTGATGGAATACTTGAAATGACCAAAAGACTGGCATGAAAACCTACCGATATCCTGGAGTAAAACCTTTTTCTGCGGCTGAGAAAGATGTCTTTTTTGGCAGGGACTCTGATATTGAAAATTTATGTGACCTCATTCTTCTGGAAGAACTCATTGTACTGTTTGGTAAGTCTGGACATGGTAAAAGTTCTTTGTTGCAGGCTGGGGTTATTCCCGAATTGGAGCGGCTTTACATACGCAGGTCAGGCAAAGGATTTTTTCCGATTTATATGAAATGGGGAAATTTTGTGGAAAATCAAAGTATTTCTCCTGTTGAAGTTATCTTTCAAAAATTGACGGATGCTATTCCAATAAATAAACAGGCATCATTTTTAGATCAGTTTTTTAAGCTAGATAGCGCGCCGTTATGGTATCACTTTAAAATACGCCAGAACATTGCAACCAATAAAATAGTATTGATTTTTGATCAATTTGAAACCTTTTTTTCTTTCCCTCAAAGAATACAAGAAGAATTTAAAATTCAACTTTCTGAATTACTTTACACTGAAATTCCACAAAATTTACGTGATCGATTTGATGATTTACAAGTGGAAGAACGCGCCTTTTTGAGTGAAAAGTTAGAAATTAAGGTTTTGGTTACTATTCGTTCAGATCGAATAAGTTTACTTGATCAGCTGAAAGACTATTTGCCGGGCATTCTAGCCAAGCGATATGAATTAAAAGAACTTAGCAAAGAACAAGCCAGATTGGCCGTAGTAAGCCCCGCCCAAACGGAACTGAAAAATCGTGTTTTTGCTTCTCCTAGATTTAACTATCACCCCGATGCAGTTGAAAAAATACTGCAACTGCTGACGCAAAAGGAAAAATCAAGGCAAGCTGGTATAGAGGCTTTTCAACTGCAAATTATTTGTCAATATATTGAAGAAAAAATTATTCGGGGTGAAATCCTACCCAGAGAAGAGCATAACTTACTTACCGTACTGGTTGATGATCTGCCGGATACGAGTAATGTATATGAAGAATATTACCAACGACAGCTCAACCGATTGCCAGAAATCCTTCGGTTAGCGGCGCAAGTGGCTATTGAGGATGGGCTGATTCTGGAAGATGCAGAAAAAAATGAAGCTCGCCGCCTGAGCATGGATAGTGATTTGTTGGTTCAGCAGTTTTCTAATCAAAAAGTTAACAAAGAGCTTCTTCAACTTCTTGAAGATACTTTTTTACTACGTCGGGACACTAACAATTTAGGCGGCTATAACTATGAAATTAGCCATGATAATTTGATTTTTCCAATCTTAAAGGCGAAACGTCTGCGAAAAAACATAGAAGAAAAAGCTGATGCTGAGCGGCGAGCGATTAAGGCTGAACAACAAATCCTTGAAGAAACAGCTCGCCGGGAAGAGGCAGAGAAATTACAACTGGAAGCAGAGCACCAACGCAGCGTGGCGGAGCACCGTCGGCGTAGAGCGGTGATCTTGGCGTTATTAGCAGTGATTTTGATGTTATTTTCTTTCTTAATGGGGATTGTAGCATGGAGGCAACGGCAGATTGCTGCAAAAGAGCGAGATAAAGCAGAGGATGCGCTGAGTCAGGTCAAAGAAGCAGACTGGAAAGATTTGAACAATATGCGAGTTAATGCTGATGCCAGTCTTACATCATCAACTCCGGATTATTTAGTAGCTTTAAGTGCATTGGAACAAGCTTTGCGAATAGCTGTAAAATACCCGGATGATCCGCGCTTTAAAACAGCCTTACCTGTTATCTATAAAAAAATCGAATTATGCAAAGCAAGAATCAAATAATATTAAAGTATACCCTATTATGGTTTGGATTTTTTGCCCATTTTGCTCTTTTGGCTCAGTGTACGCAATACAAAAGATTAATCAGAGAGGCGAGGGAGGCAGATAGCTTGGGAAAATACAGCATAGCTGTGGACAAATTAAGGTTTGCCCTATTGGATTGTCCCACTTATACCTCTGACGTATTCAAAATGTTGGATCAGACTATTGAAAAGATTGAAAAGCAACGGCAAGTGGCCATAAACGACCGAGCAAAAGCAGAAAAAGAAAAAACTGAGGCCGAAGCTGCCCGTAAGTTAGCGGACGACCGTTTGGCTCAAATCAATCGCCAAATCAATGTTTCCAGGGCAAATGGGCTTGCCATGCAGTCGGTTTTTTTAGCCGATCAAAATTTAAACAAGGCTTTAAAAATTGCGGAGCAAGCATATTTAATGGCTCAAACTGTTGAAACCTATCAAGCACTGACCAATGCTTCATATAAATTGTTGGGGAACGATGCTTTTCTTTATCAGCAAGTTCCCAGGAATTCCAAAATTCAAGCGGCAGCCTTTTCGCCCGATCAAAAAATATTGGCGGTTGGATTTGCCAACCATAGCATGCAACTTTGGGATGTTTCTGGGAAGCTTCGAAAGACTTTGCCTGCTTTTTCATCCGGAGTACAACGAATCACTTTTTCAGGAGATTCAAAGTTCTTCGTATCAACATCCATCAATAATATTAGTATTCTTTGGGATGCTGAGGGTAATTTAATCGCCTCCCTAAAAGGGCATACCGCAATGGTTAAAACTTGCGTTTGGGCCAAGCAATGTCGCCATTTCCTTACCCTAAGCAGTGATGGCATCGCTAGACTTTGGAATGTTCGAGGTGAATTAATCGCAATATTGGAAGGGCATTCAAGAGCCATCACAGACGCCGAGTTTTCTACAAATAATCAATGGATTTTAACCGCTTCTGAGGACAATTCTGTTCGATTATGGGATATAACAGGAAAGCTTGTACGTGTGATTAGAGGACATACCGAAGCGGTAGTAAAAGTGGCTTTTTCTCCAGATAATAAATATTTTTTAACGGGATCAAATGATCGATCAGCAAAATTGTGGAATCCTGATGGGGCAGCGTTGGCTACCTTGGTTCATCACAACGGATCTATTACATCTTTAGCGTTTTCTGCGGACGGGAGGTACATTCTTACAACTGGAAAAGACTCCTCAGCAGTGCTCTGGAACTTGAAAGGGGAAAAAATGGCTATCTTGAATCGGCATTCTGATGAAATTACTACGGCAAGATTTTCGCCTAAAGAACCGATCCTATTAACTGCCTCGGCAGACCATACTGCAAAGCTTTGGGATTATTCAGGTAAACTAATTGCCGATCTTAACCTACATCGTGCTCCCATTAAGTCAGCCAACTTTTCTGATGATGGAAAAACGATAATAACAATCGGTAATGACTATACCGTGAAATGTTGGACCAGTACTGGTAAATTTTTATATGACCAAAATCGGCATTCTGCAACAATTCTGGCTGTAGAAGGATACCCAGGTCAAATTTATTCTTTTTCGGAAGATGGAATGTTCATCACCCCTCAGTTAAAAGATGCCCTTGTTCCTCCACCGCTCATTCATGAAAAAGAAGTTGTTAGCGGAGAATTTCACGCTACTTTAGGGGTATTAATGACCTTTACACAGGACCAGCAAATCTATTTCTGGGATTTGAAAGGAAAACTTCTCCGCACCTCTCCACTGCTTGAAGAACGTATAACAAAAATAATTTCCAGTAAAACCGGATTCATAGCGGCATCCAAAAATGGAAAACTGATGGTTTGGAGCGCCAAGGGTGAATTACAGCATAGTTTTCAAGTTGCTACAAAACCGATTCATCGGATAGAATTGAGTGCGGATGGAAAACTAATTTTGGCTTGTTCAGAAGATGGAAGAGCGAGCCTTTGGGATTTTGCTGGGAATAAAATAGCAAATATCTCACATGAGGCTAGTAATTTGAATGCATTGTTCTCTCCAAAAGGGCAAAGTATTTTAACTTATGCGGGTTCCCAAGCCAGATTGTGGAATATGAAAGGAGAACTAATCAAAGTGTTTCCATTCAAGCAAAATATCAACGATGCCCAATTTACACCAGATGGATTTGCATTTATTGCGTGTTTAAATGATAACTCTGCCGTAATTTGGTCAATAGAGGGGAAATTACTATCTACTATAAAACACACCACACCTGTTTATTTTGCTCGTTTTGCTCCGGATGGTAAAACTGTGGCTACAGTGGGTAGTGACTCTGCTGTGGTTTTGTCGAAGCTGGATGGGACTCGCCTTGCCCGCTTAAAAGCCCATATGGGTCATGTTTTTGAGGTACAATTTTTTCCGGATGGAGCCCGACTTGCTACTGTATCCTCGGATAAAACGGTAAAGATATGGAGCCTAGATGGTAATGTATTGGCCAATCTTGACCAGCATAGAGAGGGTGTTTTATTCATGGGTATTGCTTCTGATGGGACTAAGGTGTACACTGTTTCACGCGATGGTCGAGCTTTTATTTGGAATCAACCTGTTCTTTTATTGAACGCCTTGAAGTCACTCGAAATCCCTGGTCTTACTGAAATAGAGAAAAAAAACTTTCACTCATTTCTAAATTTAATGAACTGATTGTAAGAAATTTATTATTTTTGATGAGAAAGCAAAACCCTTTAGTATGGAATTAATCAGCCTTTCTCCGACATGGCTTTGTTTTAAAAAATCGTCGGCTAGCACTCTCTTTGTACTAATCTGGCATTCACTTTTTTGTAGCGCTGGATGGAGCCAAACAATCAATTATCGAGCTGAATTGTCCAAACAAATTTCCTACCTAGGGCCTAGTGGCATGGTAATGAAATGGGTCAATGCTAATTCAAATGGCCCGTTCTCTCCAGACGGAAAGCTAGAATTATCGCTAGAAGTAGAAACAAGGCAGAGTATTTCAACAACAGATTTTAATTGGACTTTAAATGGAATCGAACCTGCTCAGCTGTTGGAATCTTCACTCAGCCAGCTTAACGCTAATAAATATCGGTACCGGGCACTCTTGAAAATCGAAAATGGCATCAGCAAACTGAATGTATGTACCAGGAAGAACGGCAAAACGAAATGTGCACAAAGTTTGTTGATTGAAAAACGATTCAATAGAATCTTTATCGATCAGGGCGACAACCTGATTATTGCCAATCGCCCCATCATTTCTTGGATCACTCCTGAAATTTATGACTCAGAGCGAAAAACCCATTTGATTAAAAGTAAAGAGGTGGAAATAAAATTACATATCGGAGGGATCAATACCCCTTTGCAAATGGACGACTTAAGGGTTTATCAAAATGGAGAAAAACTAGATATGAACAATGCATTTTTGCGCCAAAATGGCGAAATTTATATTTTTTCAGGCATATTTTCGATTACTGATATCTATCGTGAACAAAAGATTCATCTTGATGTCAACACCAGCTCTGGGGTATTTTCGTCCGATACCTTGGTGCTGAAATATTCTTCCAAAAAACCGGTCCTGTATGTACTTTCGATAGGAGCAGCTTCCAATTTGCAATTTACAGCGCAAGATGCAAAAGACTTTGCCGCTATCTTTGAGCAACAGCAAAATCTGCTTCCAGAGCGCCGCCTCTTTGATAAAGTGGTCATTAAAAAACTGACTGGCGAAGATGCCAAAGCGGAATCGATTCGCAAACAAGTGGCTGAAATGGCCTATTTAATCCGTAGCGGCGAAATTGACCCTGACGATGTCGTCCTTTTATTTATCTCCACCCACGGATTTATAGACAACAGTGAATTACGCTTACAAGGGTTTGATTACCAAACCAATTTACGAAGACCTACTTCGGTTTCTTTTAAAAAGGAAATTTTAGAAGAGTTAGCCAACGTACCTTGCAAAAAAATCATTTTTGTAGATGCCTGCCACGGTGGGGGGGCAAAAAATGATGTCCGGGATATCAATGCTGAGATTAGTCGCATGAATGAAGTAAGTAGCGGGGTTGCAGTATTGGCCTCCTGTCAAGAGGATGAAGAAGCCTACGAAGATGGCAGTTGGGGAAATGGTGCCTTTACCGAGGCACTGATTGAAGGCCTCAAAAATGGTAAAGCCGATGCCAATAATGATCAGATCATCAGAATTGAAGAATTGAATAAATACCTTCAGCAACGCGTTCCTGAAATGGTACTTCAGGTGAAAGGGAAAATACAAACGCCAGTATTGACTAAGAATGAATTAGGCGATCTGCCCCTATTTATTGTAAATCAATAACAAGATGAAACTCAAGTTAACCCTCTTTACTCTTTTCTCCATAGGCACGATCAGTATGCTGATTGCTCAGCAAACGATATCTATTCCTATTAACTTTCGCATTCAGGGAGATTCGATGATTATTGAATATGATTTATCTTCAGCAAAAGAATTCAAATCATTGGATGTAAATGTTCTAGTCGCTTTGAATGGTAACCCGGTCAATGTTAAAAATTTAAGTGGAGACCTGAAAAAAGTATCCCCAGAGCCAGATAGAAAAATCATCTGGAACTTGGCAGCGGATAGCATCGAGGTAATCGATGGAATCCTGACAGTAACGCTACAGGTTTATCCGGATCAAAGCAAACAGTTATCCCTATTTAAAGACCCCAAAGTCGTAAAAATTTCTTCTGGTGCTTTATTGATTGTAGGGACTGGTTCCATTGTGCTAGGACTTACAAAAGAGGCTCAAGCCAGCAAGATATATGCGATCTATGAAGAAAATAAAAAAGAATGGTATCCCATTTATGAGAACAAAAGCAGGGAGGAGCACTATCAAGAAGCAAACGAGCAGCACATCAAAGCCCAATGGCTAACTTATAGCGGAAGTGCTTTAGCCATTGTAGGTGGTACCATACTGGTTTTAAAACTAAAACGTTCAGGCAAAACGAAACAAAGTGGATTTAATCCCTTATTTGAAGAAAATAGAGTCGGCCTTCAGTATAAGTTCTAAATGGTATGCTGAACAATCTTACCCTTGTAAACCCTTAACAACATGGCTCACACACCCATTCGTATCTTACCTGTTTTGTTGGCAACAACGCTAGCCTTGGCTGGCTTAACTTGTGATTACACGCGAATTGATCCGTCAGAAAAACCTTTGGTGAAAGCGTCTTTTGCGGTAAACAACAACCCCTGTGAAGTCCCCTGTAACCTTAATCTTATCAATAATTCTGTAGGAGCAACGGAGTTTTTCTGGGATTTTGGCAATGGAATAACATCTACGGCACAATTACCAACCAATATTGTGTATGATCAGACAGGTGAATATACAGTTCGTCTAAGGGTTACCGGCGATTTTATTGCCAAAGAAACTACTATAAAAATAACGGTAGTTCCAACTGGGAGTTTACAACCCACTGCCAATTTTCAGGTACGTTATGATTCCTGCTCGAACATCAAAAAAATTACCCTGATTAATCTTTCTCAAAAAGCAGAGACTTATTTCTGGGATTTTGGCGATCAAACTACTTCAACGGAACAAAACCCTACCCATGTTTATACAAACCCCGGAAAATATAAAGTGATATTGACAGCTAAAAACCTTTATGGTCAAAAAGATACAAGTACCATTGTCACGATCTTGCAAGAAGAAAAATTTGTGGTTACCATTAACAAAGGTTACATTGAAGAGGCCAATTCCATAGCTGTGATGAAAAGTGGCAAATATTTGGTTACAGGAAGTAGAATTGTCAAGGACTCTATGAAACAACTTTTGTTTTACGTTCTAGATGCTAACGGCCAAAACCAAAAGCCGATTCTTCCTGTCACGGATGGACGCTACGCAGAGGGAATTGCAGGTTTCCCTGATCATAATGGGAACATTTTTACAGTAGTGAACCTTGGAAATTTAATTGATGGAGAAGTTTATTTAGATCCATCTTTTTCATTTTTTGACTCTAGCTCTCTCTCTCCATCTAAAAATATACCAACAAATTCGACATTTAATAGATATTATCTAACTGAAGCTCGAGCGGCCATCCAATCTAGTGATCGATCTTTTCTTTCTGCTGGCTTTACGCGTTCTAAAAGTATTAACAATTGCAAGCCATATGCGGCACAAATATCTTTCAATAATTCAATAACTCAAAGGCGTCCTTATCTTGAAGAAACGAATGTCAATGCGAAATTTTTTGACCTAGTTGAGAATTACCGAGAGCAAGAATACGCATTTTGTGGTGCTGTAAACAACAAGATTATCTTTGCTACAACACCATTCCTCCAACCCCTCTCTGAAAAAAATTTAACCAAATATTTTTCCATTGGCATAGAAAGCACAGATAGCGTTGCGGCACATTCCATGACTACGGTTGTAAAGGATTCGAAAATTTTATATGCATTGTGTGGTTATCAGAAAAAGAATGGAAAAAGTGAAGGATTAGTCTTACTTCTAAATAAAATGGGTGAAAAGGTGATGCCTCCTAAGGTTTTCTCGGATGTCTCTAGATTCACTTCTATTATAGAGTTTTGTAATGATGGTTTGTTAGTTGGTGGGCAGGATGAAAATGGAAA
>CAINVS010000057.1 GCA_903854205.1 uncultured Bacteroidota bacterium
AAGGCTATCCGCACCCTGCCAATCGTTAAAACCGATGCAGAGGGCAATGTACACGATGCATTCCTTAATCCGGAACTGCGTTACCGCATGCGTTATGTGGACCTGACGGTAAATCCGCAATTCAGACAGATATTTGTTACCCGTTCCAAAGTTGTCACTGAAATGCGCCGCTTCTTCGACACTCAGGGCTGGTTGGAAGTGGAAACACCTATTTTGCAGGCCATTCACGGCGGTGCTGCTGCACGCCCCTTCGAGACACATCACAACACTTTGGATGCAGATCTCTATTTGCGTATTGCCAATGAACTTTATCTGAAAAGATTGATCGTTGCAGGCTTTGACGGGGTGTATGAAATCGGTAAAATGTTCCGCAACGAGGGCATGGACCGCACGCACAACCCCGAGTTTACCTCCATGGAAATCTATGTAGCCTATAAAGACTACATTTGGATGATGCAGATGGTGGAAGAACTATTCGAGAAAATTACCCTTGCAGTTCATGGCAAAACGGCTATTGAAATCCGCAAACAGCATGGAAAAGAATTTGTGACACATGTGGTCGATTTCAAAGGTCCTTTTGAAAAATTGAGCATCTACGAAGCTATTCACAAACATAGTGGCCACGATGTGAGCAATATGGACGAAGAGCAGCTGCGCGAACTTTGCAGAAGTCTTAATATAGCTGTGGATCCTACTATGGGCCGCGGTAAACTGATTGACGAAATTTTTGGTGAGACAACGGAACAGCACCTTATTCAGCCAACTTATATCACCGATTATCCGATCGAGATGACACCACTGGCAAAAAAGCACCGCAGCAAAGAAGGATTGGTAGAGCGATTTGAATTGTTTGTTATGGGTAAAGAAATTGCCAATGCCTACACCGAGTTGAATGACCCAATCGATCAGCGTCTCCGCTTTGAGCATCAGCTCAAGCTCGCCGAACGCGGCGATGATGAAGCCATGTCGATGGATGAAGATTTCCTCCGCTCTTTGGAATTCGGTATGCCGCCCTGCTCCGGTTTGGGTATCGGTATCGACCGTCTGACCATGCTGATGACCAATCAGACAACAATTCAGGAAGTATTGTTCTTCCCGCAGATGAAACCTGAACCAAAACAGGAAGAGGAGCAAAATTAGAATAATATAGAAATACAAAAGCATCAGGTTCATGTCTGATGCTTTTTTTGTTTCAAGAAAGGAATTAAAATCTTATTTTTGCAAGTAACTAATTCCTACTTTCAAATAAGACTTTTCATACTATGAAAATACTATTCATCTCCATACTTGCATTTGCCATTAATATCAGTTCAATTAATGCACAATCAAAGGATCATATAGCCAAATTAAAGGAATTTAATGATCTGGCTAATGCTGCTCAATTAGCCAATAATCTGGATAAGTTGGTTGAGTTCAACCGTCAGGCATTTGACTATGCGAAAGCAAATTTGGATAAAAAAGATACACTTTTATATCATACTCAATGCGATTATGGTTATGCGCTCATTAAAAAGGGGCTTTTCACAGAAGCTGAAGTTGTTTTGGCTGATGCACAGAAAAGTGTTGAAACTTTCTTTAAGGCTACGGACAATATTTATACGGGCATTTTGGGCATTCGTGCCATGAATTTTACTTACTGGGGTAATTATGAAATGGCAGAATCGCTTTACAAAAAAAACATACTGCTTTTAGAAGCTTCAGGTAAAGAAAAAACACAAGCCTATGCACAAGTTATTAATAATCTGGCTGTGCTTTATGCAGAACAAAAGCGATACGAGGAGGCTGAACCGCTCTACCTTGTAGCCATGAAAATAAGGAAAGATACTTTAGGAATAAAACACCCTTTTTACGGTCAAAGTCTAAACAATCTGGCAGTTTTGTATAGATGGACCGAACGCCACAGTGAGGCAGAAAAAATGTATTTGGAAAATCTGAGTATTCAAAAAAACATCTCAGAATCCAGTTATGCTTTAGCATTGAACAATCTTGCCGTTTATTATTCTGCTACAAAACAAGTAGAAAAAGCACTTCCTTTGTTTAAAGAATCAGCTGCAGTTCGCAAGAGAACAGTAGGAACGGATCATCCGGATTTTGCACATTCACTCAACAATCTGGGCAGAGCCTATGAATTTTTTAAGGATTATGAAAAAGCGGAAAAATGTTATTTAGAAGCAGCAAAAATTAGAGAAAAGTCATACAGTGCTCAAAGTACTGAAGTTTTGGAAACCTATAATAACTTGGCCTTTGTCTATTTTTACAGCCGCCAATTTGATGAAATGTGGAATTATATTTTCAAAAGTCTTAAAAATAATGGCAATTTAAATAATATCACAAAAGAGGTTGATGAAGATTGGAGTAAGATAATCGAAGGGGCTGAATTTGCAAATATTTATTATGTTTTTCCCTGTCTTTCGCTCTATCTGTCGGACATTAAAGAGCAACTGATAAAAACTCCTAAAGACCTTGTTTTGTTAAAAAAAGCACTTCGGATATCAAAAACGGCATTGGTATTGGAAGAAAAAATGCGTCGCTCCTTTAGCTCGGAAGCCGATAAACTGCGAGTTGTCGCTGATTTATTTACCTGGACACAAAGAGCTATTGAATTTTCAGCCAAAATTGCAGAATTGAATGGGGAGGAATACAGTGATGCATTTCTATACGCCGAACGCAATAAATCGCTTTCTCTGCTCAATGCCATGAAATCGCAGCGTGCACGAAATTTTGGTGATTTACCCGATAGTCTGGTCCAAAAAGAACAGGCCTTGCAGAAGGAATTAAATCTGTTAAAAAAACAGGTAATCAGCATCAGGGATGAAGATCAGAAAGCCATTAAATTGGCTAAACTCAATAAACTTACGTCTGAGGCAAATGACTTTCAGAAAAAACTGGAAAACAATTATCCCAAATATTACAAACTCAAGTACAGTTCCCAAAACCTGAAGACTGAAGAAGTCCAAAAAATACTGCCAAAAAATACTGCGCTTTTGGAATATTATATCAGCGACAGCAGTATTTACATTTTTACCTTGACCAATAAGTCCATATATACTGTGAACATAGAACTCGGTAAAGATATTTTGAAAAACAGGATTAAAGATTTTAGAAAATCTTTGAGCGATTACGAATTTATTAAAAACAAAGAAGAGGAGGCTTATGCGCTTTATTGTGATAATGCCTATTGGTTTTACCAACAATTTTTGTCACCTGCTTTATCGAAGCTGAAAGATATTGATAACCTTATAATTATTCCTGACGGAGAACTTGGGCACTTGCCTTTTGAGGCTTTTTTAACGGAAAAGCCTGTTAATAATACTGCCTATGCAAAGCTACCTTATTTGCTGAAGCGCTTTAAAGTCAGTTACAATTATTCGGCTACGCTTTGGTTGGAAAATCTGGCACAGGGTAAGAAAAATAATAATGGGAAATTATTTGCTGCGGCACCTTCTTATGCAATAGCGGCCGATTCCATAAGAGCACCAAAAGTTCGCGATCCAAATTTAACAAAGCTACGCGATGCGCTGATGGATCTTCCCGCTGCAAGGGCTGAAGTAAATGCCCTATCAAAACAGTTCAGCGGTCGTTTTTTATTAGGTACTGAAGCTACCGAAGCCCTATTTAAATCGGAAGCCGGTGAATATGCTATTATACACCTCGCTATGCATGGCCTGATGAATACGCAGTATCCCATCCTGTCAAGTTTGGCCTTCAGTGAAAACAGCGACAGTTTGGAGGATAATTTTCTTCAGGCTTATGAGATTTCGCAAATGAAGCTGAATGCTCAACTGGTCGTACTTTCAGCCTGTGAAACCGGCTACGGAAATTTTTTGCAGGGTGAAGGTGTTATATCATTGGCACGCTCATTCATGTATTCGGGGGTGCCCTCACTTGTGGTAAGTCTATGGCAGGTTAATGATATTTCCACCTCAACAATCATGAGGCTATTTTATAAAAATCTGGCAAAGGGTATGGATAAAGCCGCAGCTTTGCAACAGGCAAAATTAGAATATATCGGCGGCGGTGGAGACGCAATTAGTCCCATCTATGCCGCTGCTCATCCTGCTTTTTGGGCTGCTTTTGTGCAATTGGGCGACAGCCGTCCCATCAAAGTGCATCAGCATAGATCCGGCTCTTATTTTATTTGGGCTTCAGCTCTCGTTGCCGCTTCACTGCTTTTATTCGCTGTACTTTTTTTAATAAGAAGTAAAGGGAATAAGCATAATGCATAAAAAAATGAAAATCAGCTCCGAAAATTATATAGAATGCAAATTAGGTTTCAAAACAGTCAAAAAATAAAGACTCCGTTAATTTTAACCGCCCTTTAACGATATTTTTCATACCTTTGCGGCAATCAAAGCTTTAAATCATCAATGTTCATAAACGGGGCAGGAATAAATAATATTTTTACCTCATTTCAATTTTCATCATGTCAGACATCCAATACCTTAAGAAAGTAGCGACACAGGTTCGCCGGGACATTATCCGTATGGTGCATGCACCGCAGAGCGGTCATCCGGGCGGATCATTGGGCTGTGTTGAATTTTTTACAGCCCTCTATTTCGGCGGCGTTATGAAACACAGTACCAATTTCAGCATGGAAGGCAAAAACGAAGATGTTTTTATCCTTTCCAACGGACATATTTCACCGGTCTGGTACAGTGTACTGGCCCGCTCGGGATATTTTCCAGTAGTGGAATTGGCCACATTCCGCCGACTGAACTCCCGTCTGCAGGGGCATCCTACAACGCATGACAATTTACCGGGTGTGCGCATCGCGAGCGGTTCATTAGGACAGGGACTTTCGGTGGCGATTGGAATTGCCTTAACAAAAAAATTGGATGGAGATAAACAACTGCTCTACGTACTAACCGGAGACGGCGAGTTGCAGGAAGGTCAGGTATGGGAAGCAATGATGTTTGCTGCCCACCACAAAGTGGATAATTTAATTGTAACAGTTGACTGGAACGGTCAACAGATCGATGGTCCGAATGAAAAAGTAATGAGTCTGGGCGACCTCGAAGGTAAATGGCGAACTTTCGGCTGGGAGGTATTGCACAATGACCATGGAAATGATATGCAATCGGTACTCGATGCCTTTGCTGCTGCTAAAACCAAAACCGGTCAGGGCAAACCTGTAGTAGTGCTCATGAAAACAGAAATGGGTTTTGGTGTCGATTATATGCAAGGCACGCACGAATGGCACGGTAAAGCGCCAAACGATACACTTACTGAAAAAGCATTGGCGCAGTTGGAAGAGACTTTGGGAGATTATTAATAAAAGTACCTTGGTAAAGAGTAGAGGGTAGAAGGTACATTTTCCTATTTTATTTTAATAAATTTATCAGAACAATATGTTAAATAACATCACCTCCATAGGCAAAAAAGCCACCCGCGACGGTTTCGGAGACGGACTATACGAAGTAGCCAAAGCTAATCCGCAAGTAGTAGCACTTTGTGCCGACCTTATCGGCTCACTCAAAATGGAAAAATTTATCGAAGCTTATCCTGAGCGCTTTTTCCAGGTCGGTATTGCCGAAGCCAATATGATGGGCATTGCTGCCGGTTTGGCCACTGGCGGAAAAATACCATACACAGGTACTTTTGCCAACTTTTCTACCGGACGCGTTTATGATCAAATCCGTCAGTCTATCGCTTATTCCGATAAAAATGTAAAAATTTGTGCTTCGCATGCAGGGCTCACATTGGGTGAAGATGGTGCAACTCATCAGATTTTGGAAGATATTGGCCTCATGAAAATGCTGCCGGGCATGACGGTTATTAATCCCTGCGATTATCATCAGACCAAAATGGCAACTATCGCTATTGCTGATCATCATGGCCCTGTTTATCTGCGTTTCGGACGCCCAAGCTGGCCGATGTTCACAGAGAATATGCCTTTTGAAATCGGTAAGGCACTGATGATGAGCGAAGGAACCGATGTGACCATCTTTGCCACCGGTCACTTGGTTTGGAAGGCTGTAGAAGCCGCTAAAGCTTTGGCTGCCGAAGGTATCAGTGTTGAACTCATTAACATTCACACCATAAAACCGTTGGATGAAGCGGCAGTTTTGGCCTCTGCTGCAAAAACCAAAGCTGTGGTAACAGCCGAAGAGCACAACTATATGGGCGGACTTGGTGAAAGCATCGCCGGACTCTTGGCACGCAAATTGCCAACAGCTATGGAGATGGTTGCCGTGAATGATACTTTTGGCGAAAGCGGTGAAGTCCCGCAACTGCTGGAAAAATACGGACTGGAAGCTGTAAATATTATTGCTGCAGTAAAAGCTGTCCTCAAAAGAAAGTAATAGATTATTCTGATTTTTGAAACAAGAACAGAAATAATCCGTTCAAAAACGAAAAATTGCACAGAGGAGCAGATAACCTGCCCCTCTGAGTCAAAAACAATATTAAGCGAATGAGTTAAATTTACTACTGACAACTATCATTGCTGTTTTGAATTGTAAATTCTTAAATTTAGGAATTATAAATCTACTGCAGCAGAATACCATTCGCACATTAATTCGTATTGCTATGAAAAAGACAATATTTTTGGGGATCTCCCTTGCATTTGCGGTAATTCTAGGCTCCTGCAAAAAGGGCAACGGCATCAATATCTTTACTGTGGAACAAGACAAACAGTTTGGTGCACAGCTGAAAGCACAGATTGACTCCACTCCAAGTCAATACCCTGTTTTGCCATATATCGGAAATGAGCAGGCATATAATTATCTCTATAACATGCGCGATGAGATTCTTTCATCCGATAAAATTCAGTATAAAAACACTTTTAACTGGGAGCTTTACATCATCAATGACGATAGTACGCTGAACGCCTTTTGTGCGCCCGGCGGTTATATTTATATATTTACGGGTATTATCACTTTTTTGGATGAGGCCGATCACTTAGCCGGAGTATTGGGACATGAGATCGCACATGCCGATCGCCGTCACTCAACACAGCAGATGACCCAACAATATGGCTTGGAAGTACTGCTCGGAGTTATTGCCGGTGATAATCCCGGAATGCTTGCTCAAATTGCTGCCGGACTTACTTCACTCAGCTTCAGCCGTAGTCATGAGACTGATGCTGATGATCATTCTGTTGAATATCTTTGCGATACCGAATATGCTTCAAACGGTGCAGCTGCATTTTTCCAAAAGCTGATTGACAACGGTCAGTCAGGCGGTACACCTGCATTTTTAAGTACGCACCCGGATCCGGGCAACCGCGTTCAAAACATTAACACCGACGCTGCTAATCTTGGTTGTTCAACAACCTTGAAAGCAAATGCCGGTTGGGCTGCTTTTCAAGCCCTCATGCCTTAGAACATTTATATGTTTAAGAAGAAAATATTTTATAAACCCTGCCTGAAATGGCGGGGTTTTATTTTTGTCAAAATCAAGGGTTATTAATAAAAAATAGCCGAAGGAAATTCTCGGCTATGATATTATTTCTTCGTAAAACGTATTTTTTTAAGGCTCTCTACCCA
>CAINVS010000058.1 GCA_903854205.1 uncultured Bacteroidota bacterium
ATCCAATAACAGGTTCCAAGCTCTAAAAGCAGTATAACAGGCAATACTCATCAGTATACTAAGCATAACAGAAAAAGTAATGAGATCGCGTTTCCAAATATCAATATAAACTACCCCCATGTGAAATCCTGCCATTTCAGGATTTGAATATATGCCACTGCCCCAAATGAAAATATGAATGCTTATTATAGTCATCAGTATACTGAATGTAGCAGTTCTTACTATGCCGATGCGCATGCGTGTAGAACTATATATATGAGAAAGTTCTACGGAAGTTAGGAAAAGTTTTGTTACAGCTTTATCGTATTCATGCTGATCTTTGAAATATTTTTTTAGTTTTTTAGCCGTAAAAAAATGGTCAAAAATATGATCAACCAAAAGATCTGTAACAATTCCGATGACGTAAATAACCGGAAATAAGACAACAATAACTGCAAATAAATTTTCTCCCTCAAATATGAAACTGTTTTTCCAGGCAATCATTTCCAACCATTTAATTCCTACCACACCCAAGCTCAGAAAAACAAACCAAATAACGGTAAGTGTACCTGCTACTAGATATTATATAAAATAACTGTTGGTATTCATATTATTAGGCTTTTTTTTCTAAAAGAGAAATTAAAAATAGTGCATATTCTTTAGCATTTTCTGCTTCTATTGTAAGTTTTGTAGTGATTTTGAGTTTGTCTGTTTCGATTTTTATGTTAAATTTATCTTCAAGTTCAAAAGTCAAAATAAAAATATCGCTGTAGGTAGTTTTTGAAGGCATACTGTAACGGGAATCTGCCGGCCATTCTCCGAATGACCAGGACTCTATAAACCTGAGTTCAACAGAAAAATTATCTGCTGACCAGCGATAAAGACTTTCCGAAGTTGCAATATCTGTTGAATTGGGAAATTCATCTTTTATTGTAATTCTTTCAAAGTCATCAATATCAATATATAAAGAATTTTTATCTTCGCTTTTTGGCCCTATGAAAAAACGATATTCGCTTAGTTTGAAATCGAGGAGCATTTTGTTGACTGCAGCTGCATAATCTACATAAAAGCAGCTTTGGCAGGAAAATTGTAGTTCCATTTTAAATTTGATTTGTTATTGCTGCAAATTAGAAAAAATATTAATAATGAACAAGATTTTAGTAAATTTGTCAAAACTCAAACGACCGATTTAGTATATGAAAAACACATTCTTCGGCTTGCTGCTATTGGCTTTCATAATTGCATTTCCAATTTTTATTTCCTGTGAGCGTCCGGTGCCTAAGGATGTCATGTTTTGCAAAGCACAGGAAGTATATGTTTTGGAAAAACCTTTTGATAAAAAAAGCGCAATTATTGTCATTTATAAAGGTGACGAAGTTCGACTGTTGGGTGACACTACCTACAAACAGATTGACAGTGTGAAGTTCGATAGCAGTAATTTCTATGTAAAAGTTGTAGCAAAACGTGGAGTAGAAGGTTGGGTTAATAAAAATGAACTCCAAAAAGAGCGTATAAAGGTTAATCCAAATATAAAAAGACCCAAACCCGAGGATCTGGTGTTAAAGAAAAAACTTTTGGATTCCTTGGAGGCAGATAGTATTTCAAAAATTACTTTTGGGAGCTACAGTGCTGATTTGGAAAACAAACTAACGATAAACTTACAGATTGATACTTTGGAAAATCAGAAAAGAGCTTTTAAACTGCTTATTGATGGACTTGATCAGTGTAAAAAAGAGCTGAAGGGCGAACTTAGCCTGGATAATAAACAAATGACTTTTCAGGACGGAGATTGTAAAATAGTTTTCCTGTTTGACGGTAATCAATTGGAATTGCAGGAAAGCGGCAATTGCGCAGGGAAAGATTGTTTGATAACTTCAAAATTGAAACGTAAAATTTATTAATTTTATATTGACATTAAACAACTTTTTATGAAAAGACTAATTCCTTATTTTTTATTTGTCTTCGTGACAATTTTTTTGCTTTCGGGCTGTACCAGAACTGTTCGCCTACAAGTAATGCGACCCGCTGTAATTGATGTTCCAAAGGATATACAATCCCTTGCTACAGCCAACCGTTACAAACCGGATAAGGAACACCGTATTGTAAACGTGTTGGAAGGCCTGGTTTCCGGTGAAGGCATAGGCACCGACAGAAGAGGAGCAGAGGCTTGTCTGCAGGGGCTGTCAAATATTCTGATGGTATCGCCCCGTTATAAATTTGCACAACTTGCGATAGATCTGAAAGGTACAGGAACAGCAAATTTTCCTGATCCACTACCATCTGATGAAGTAAAAAGATTGTGTGAATTGGCAAAATCGGATGCCCTTGTAACTATCGAAGCTTTTGATTCGGACAGTCGTATGGAATATGGCACAAAAACAAAAACAGAGCGGGTCAACAATGCAAATGTCGATGTCCTTTATCATACGGTAAATGCAGGCATTCGTGTGACTGTAGGATGGCGTTTATATCGTGCTTCTGATGGTGCAATTGTAGATCAGTACCGCATGGTTGAAACGATTAATTTTAATCAGGAAGGACGCAGCAAAGAACAGGCAGTAAGCCGTTTGCCAAGCCAGGAAAGAATGACACAAGAAATTGGTAATGTAGTTGGAAATATGTATGCTACCAGAATTTCTCCGGCACTTTTTTGGGTGAACCGTGAGTATTATGGAAGTGCAAAAGGTGCCCCCGATATGAAGCTTGCACGAAAATTGGCGAGAGTAAATAATTGGAATGAAGCTGCAAAAATATGGAAGCCGCTTTCAAATGATGCAAATCCGAAAACAGCCCGTAAAGCAATGTTCAATTTGGCAGTAGCCAATGAAGTGTTGGGCGACATTATTTCTGCAGTAGATTGGTCGGAAAAGGCTTATAAAATGGGACTTCAAAGGGCATTAGAATACAATGGAATTCTTCGCCAGAGGATTTTTGATCAGCAACGTTTGGACAATCAATTAAGTAAACCCGAATGATAGATTCCTATTTAGGGTTACAAAAAATCAAAATAAAATGAATAATAAAATAATGCCTTTTCATTTGGCGGTTCCAGTCAAAGAAATTGTCGAAACAAGATTTTTCTATCGGGAAATAATGGGTTTCACTGAAGGCAGAAGTTCAGATACTTGGGTTGATTTTGATTTTTACGGACATCAGTTTGTTATTCATGTAAAACCCGAATTTTTCAAAACAAACCCTCAGACTCACAGCAATGCTGTTGATGGTCACGAGGTTCCGGTCCCCCATTTTGGTGTTGTTCTAAATTGGGAGGATTGGGAAACTTTGGCAACCCGTTTAAGAGCCTATAATATTAAATTTGCTATCGAACCCTATATTAGATTTAAGGGGCAGATAGGTGAGCAGGCTACCATGTTTTTTTATGACCCATCTGGTAATGCGCTGGAATTTAAAGCATTTAAAGACTTGAGTTTGTTGTTTGAAAAATAATTACAGCATAATATTTTGTAAAGTATAAATATTTGTACACAGAAAAATATTATCTTTGCTAACTGGTTTTTTATTAGTTTTTCAATACGTTAACCATAATTGTATTAGTTATGAGAATTACTTTGTTTTCATTGTTGTGCTTTTTCCTGGGGACTCAATTCCTATTTGCCCAGAATAATTTGAAATTAGCCGAAAAAGCTTACAAAGTAGGAGATCATTTTACTGCAGTGGAATATTATGAATTGGCCTTTAAAGATAAAGGCTTTGAAAAAAATAAATCAAAATCAGTAGAGGCTTATTTTAAATATGCTGAATCATGCCGTCAGTCCTATAATTTCAATAAAGCTGAAAAATATTATAAAAAGGTAGTAGAAAGTACTGAGGAAAAGAAAAAGTATCCGACTTCTATTTTTTATTATGCTTATACTTTAAAACATAATGCGAAATACCAGCCCGCCAAGGTGGAATTTGAGAAATTTGTTGCAGCCTTTGAAAATTCTAAAGAACAGGAAGATCTGATAAGAAATGCTAAACAGGAGATTAAATCTTGTGCATTGGCACTCGAAATTTATGAACGTCCTATAGAAGGAGTTTCTGTAGAAAATATCGGGGAGAATGTAAATACAGCTTATTCGGATTTTGCTCCACACCTTGTAGATGGTGACCTTTACTATTCTTCCCTCAAATTTGAAGCGCAGACTAATCGTAGAATGAGTGCCGATGACCCAACCAAAATGCACCTCTACGGTAAGCTTATGGCAGCTAAAGAAGGGGGAAAGAAAAAAGGCGCACTTTTGAGCGGGTTGAACCAAAAATACCAGAACGTCGGTAACTCTGCCCTAAGCCCCGACGGAAAACGTCTTTACTATTCTGTATGTGATAAGGATGCTAATTTTGAAATGGTATGTAAATTATATGTATCAGAAAGAACCGGAAAAAATAAACCTTGGGGTAAAGGTAAAGAATTGCCTTTTAATTCAAAAGACGGCACCAATTCTCATGCTAATGTCTCTTTTGACAGTTCATTGAACAAAGAAGTTATCTACTTTGTATCCAGCCGTAAAGGGAGTTCCGGAGCAGAGGATATTTATATGGTAACCTATGAAGGAGATAGCAAGTACGGCAAACCTGAAAATTTGGGTACTGTTATAAACACTGAAGGAAGAGAGGCTAGTCCGTTCTTTCATCAGACTTCTCAAACACTTTATTTCAGTTCTACCTGGCACCCCGGTCTTGGTGGCTATGATATTTTCAAATCCAAAAAAGAGAATGGTGTTTGGTCTGAACCCTTTAATATTGGTGTGCCGCTTAACAGCGCTGCCAATGACCTGTATTTTTTCATTTCTCCACAGGTCGATACTTTTGGCTATTTTTCCAGCAACCGTCCGGGTTCAAAAATTTTGACCGGAGAATCCTGCTGCAATGATATCTATGCATTGGTGCTTCCGACTGAAATTGAGCCGGGCAGACCTGTAGAAGTAATTGTGTCTGTTGATCCTGACCCAACTCCAAACCCTATTGTAGAACCCGATCCTATTGTAGAGCCCGACCCAATAGTAGAACCTGATCCTATTGTTGAGCCGGATCCTAAACCGGAGCCAACACCAATACCAGATCCTACACCAGATCCTACACCCGAACCGGAGCCGACACCTATACTAAATCCTACACCTGATCCTACTCCAGATCCTACACCACTTCCAACATTTGATGATTTGGATAAGATGTTACCGCTCACACTTTATTTTCATAATGATGAGCCGGATTCAAATTCAACATCAACTGTAACAAAAACAACCTATACTGAAGCTTATAACAGCTTCCTTTCATTGAAAGATCTTTATATTTCTGAATACGCTGCGCAATACAAAGGAATTGAAGAAAAAGGAAAAGCACAGGAAAAAGTTAAAAAATTCTTCAACGAAACTGTCACCAAAGAGTATCAGCGTATGAACGAATTTATGACAATAATGCAGTCTGTCCTTGAAAAAGGTGCAGCCCTTGAAGTTCAGGTCAGAGGTTTCTGCAGTCCGAGGTCTACAACAGTTTACAACATCAATCTTGCAAAAAGACGTATTGCCTGTATGAAAAATCAAATTAGTGCTTTCAATAATGGCGCACTTAAGAAATATGTACAAAATGGCAGCATTAAATTTGTTGACCTGCCAATAGGTGAATCGCAATCACCTGCAGGAATAAGCGATGATATGTTCGACCCGAGAAACTCAATCTGTAGCCCTGAAGCATCGGCACAACGTAAAGTTCATATCGAAGCCATCAAAAGAATTGTAAACTAAACTTTGAAAAATGCCGCCTGAATTGGCGGCATTTTTTTGTAAAAATTACATTTTCTTATTATTTGAAATATTCATTCAAGAAAATGAGCCGAATCATTTTCTTATATTTTGATTTTTTATTAAGTTTGTCAGAATTAGAGTCAGGCAACTGTTCAAATCTGTTTCCCATGAGAAAACAGTTTTACAAGTCTTTTCTAATAAAGCTATTCTGATATTTTTTCACTTTTCACCACATCAATTTCCAATGGCATCAACTACAGGTATTCCTCAAGTAGATCTCAGCAAATTTGTTGACGGCAATGCCGCAATGCAGGCAGAGTTTGTACAGGAACTGGGCAAAGCTTTTTCTGAAATCGGTTTCGTCAGTGTTACCAATCATGGTATTCCGCTCGATCTAGTCAATAAATTCTTCAAACTCTCTGAGCAGTTCTTTGCTATGGATTTGGAAAAAAAATCCAAATACGAAGTTAAAGGCGGTGCCGGTCAGCGCGGTTATACCTCTTTTGGCCGTGAGCACGCAAAACAATCCAATGTTGGTGACCTGAAGGAATTTTATCAGTTCGGACAGGAACTCCCAGCAGGACATGAATTGGAAGCTGATTATCCTGAAAATATTTATGTAGATGAATTGCCCGAATACAAAACTGTGGCAAGAGATTTATACAGTGCTTTTGAGAAATCTGGAGGCTATCTTTTGGAAGCAATTGCCCTTTATTTAGGACTCAGATATGACTATTTCGATAAGCATATCGAGGGTGGAAATTCAATTCTGCGGGCTATTCATTATCCCCCAATAACTTCCGAACCAAAATCGGCTATCCGTGCAGAAGAACATGAAGATATTAACCTCATTACACTTTTGTTTGGTGCTTCTGCCGATGGTTTGCAGGTTCGACCGCTAGGGCATGATTGGACAGATGTAAAGGCTATGGGGGATAGCATTGTTATCAATGTAGGTGATATGCTTCAGCGCCTCACAAACAATCTATTGCAGTCCACCACTCACCGTGTTGTAAATCCGCCACGAGAACTGTGGAATACACCGCGTATTTCTATTCCATTCTTCCTGCATCCGCGCAGCGATATGGATTTAAGCTGCCTTGCAGACTGTATTACAGCCGAAAACCCAATTCAGTATGAATCGATTACTGCCGGTGAATATTTGGACGAACGTTTGAGAGAAATTGGCCTCAAGAAATAAGATGTCAATCAACAAAATATTGATAAAATAGCTGAATAAATATGTATTTGTGCTATATTTGCGCAGTCTCGTTGCTTTTACTGAGTAACGAGGCTGTTTTTTTGGTTAATTTTCGTTATTAATTGATTTTTTATTGCCATTCAGACATTTTGGCACGTTTGTGTAAGGTAGTTCAGTATAAGAAGTTTTAAATTACTGCTCTTTACTTAAAATATTAAATTATGAAGAAGATACTATTATTACTTGCTTTTATCCTGGTAGGATTTGCCGCTCAGGCACAACGTATTGCTTATGTTGACATGGATAAAATTATGGAGTCAATACCCGATTTCACAAAAGCACAAAAGGAATTGGAAGAGATTGCCGAACGCTGGCGTCAGGAGATTGCCAAAGAATATGATAAAATTGACCAGATGTACCGCGATTATCAGGCACGTGAAGTGCTTATGAGCGATGAAATGCGCAAACAGAAACAGGATGAAATCGTGGCTAAAGAAAAAGAAGTTCGCGATCTTCAGAAAAAACGTTTCGGACCTGAAGGCGAACTCTTCGTAAAACGTCAAAGTCTTGTGAAGCCTATACAGGAAAAAGTGTACACTGCGATTGAAAAGTATGCCAATGAACGCAACTATGATATGATTTTTTCTGCTCCCGACGGTTCTTCAATTATCTATGCCAAAGCAGACAAGGATGTGACCTCTGAAGTTGTTAAATCTCTGCAAAAATAAGATGTTCTTTTTTTTATCAGTCTTTATCTCTTACATGAACAGTTTAAAATTTCTTATACCGATTGCTTTTTTTGCGATCTCTATTACTTCCTGTAACAATAAACAGGCTAAGCCGCAAACCAACGCAGCTTCAACTTCAGGCGCTGTAAAAATCGCCTATGTCGATCCTGAACAGATTATACCCAATATGCCCGAGTATCAGGCAGCAAAAACTGAGTTGGAAACTTTGAAAACAACCATGCAAAAACAGTTGGAAACTGAACAGCAAAAAGCTCAACAATACTATACTGTTATTATGAACAAGGTACAGCAGGGTATTTTGGCTCCGGCTCAGCAGAAAGCAGAAGAAGACAAACTGATGAAAATGCAGGAAGAACTTCAGCGAAAAGCCATGAAAATGGAAGAGGATATGATGACCAAAGAACAGGAAATGACCAAGCCAATGTATGATAAATTCAATGAAGCATTGAAAGAAATTGCTAAGTCTGAAGGTTATGCCTATATAATTGATAAAAAACTCCTGCTCTATTCTGAAGGCGGGATTGATGCTACAGAAAAACTCAAAACTAAGCTCGGCGTTAAATAATAAATCGTACTTGAATATATTCAATAAAATCAAACAATTATTATATGAAAAACATGATTAAAATCTTTACCACAGCATAGACATGGCAGTAGATAAAATCGAGAAGCAGGCATTTAAAAAGAAAGAAAAGTTTAATAAAATACAT
>CAINVS010000059.1 GCA_903854205.1 uncultured Bacteroidota bacterium
CGTAAATCCAAAACATAAGCAAAATATATTTGATAATTAGATATTTATAAAATAGTGAAATTTCATTTGCCTAACATAGAAATTAAAATTATTCACAATCAATTGCAAAAATACGCCAAAAGCATATCTTTTGCCAAAAGGTCTGCTTTTTGTTACAAAAAAATAGATTACTTTTGTTTTAGTATTTGCAATCAAGAAATCAAACCTTAGTAGAATCCCAAAAAACTTGAACTATGCGATTAACTTTATTATTTACCCTGCTCATTTTCGCATTTCGGCTGAATGCACAAGATCCGACACAAACTGTGCGTGGAATCGTGTTGGATAAGGAAACAAAACAACCGATCATTGGAGCCACTGTTTTTATCAAAGACTCTGAGCCTCAGATTGCTGCAGTGACTGATATTGATGGTACATTTATTTTAGAAAATGTACCTTTGGGACGTAAGACATTTTCTGCGCAATATGTAGGCTATCTGCCATTTATGGTCGAAAATATCATTGTGACCGCAGCAAAGGAACTCTACCTGGAAATAGAGATGATTGAATCTTCACAGACAACAGATGAGGTGGTTGTCACGGCTACTGCGGGCTCGAACAGCCCTTTGAATGAGCTTTCTGTGGTGAGTACGCGCTCTTTTTCGGTAGAAGAGACACAGCGCTATGCAGCAAGTATCAATGACCCGGGCCGTATGGTGATGGCCTTCCCCGGTGTTCAATCCAATAATGACTCTGAAAATGACATCGTTATCCGCGGTAACTCAGCTGTTGGTGTTCTTTGGCGCGTAGAAGGTATGGATATTGCAAATCCCAATCACTTTGCACGTCCTGCAACTTCAGGTGGCGGAGTATCGGTATTCTCAGCTTCTTTGCTTTCAAATTCCGATTTTTCGACAGGTGCTTTTGCTGCAGAATACGGAAATGCGCTTTCCGGTGTTTTTGACATGCGTTTCCGCAAAGGAAATCTCCAAAACAGAGAATATACTTTCCGCTTCGGTCTTATTGGCGTCGATTTGGCGACAGAAGGTCCCATCAAAAAAGGCCGCAGTTCTTATCTCGTGAATGCCCGTTATTCAACCCTCGGTATTTTGGGTAAAATTGGTGTTTACGTAATACGAGATAATGTTTCCAATAACTTTCAGGATCTGTCTTTTAACCTCTATTTTTCTTCTCCAGACAATAAAAACATGTTTACGGTCTTCGGTATGGGCGGACTCAGTCAGGAAAATTGGTGGATGCGTGATACTGCCCGTTGGAAATACAATTACGACTATGATTGGGATGAAAACCATTCCAATTTGGGCGTTTTGGGTATGACTTATACAAGACTGCTCAATGAAAAATCTTTCCTGAAAATGACTTTGGGCGGTACTGTAAGTGAAATTTATGACTTTCAGATTTCTCCCAGAATTACTGCCGACTCAGCGATTTGGTTGGAAAGAAATGATTTTTTGAACACACAGTTTACCTTCCATCCGGTTTACAGTTATAAAGTCAACAGTCAGCTTCGTTTCAAAGCCGGCTTGATTTCAACTATGCACCTTTGGAATTTGGAATATGGCGAAGACCGCGGCGGTACTGGTTATCAAAATTTCCTGGGATCATTTACACCACTGGGTTTGAGAACAGTTACCAATGATTATTTTTTACCAAATTCGAATATTGACCTGGAAAGAGAAAGAGGAACAGGTCTTATAGGCAATACCTTTATGCAACAGGTATATATACAGGGTTCATACCGCCCAACAGAAAAAATCACATTGAATGTTGGGGCTCATGCTATGTATCTCGCTTTAAATAATACTGCTGCGATTGATCCGAGATTTTCATTCAAATACGCTGCTACAAAAACAACAAATCTTACATTAGCCTACGGACTACACAGTAAGGCCCTGCCTTGGGGAACTTACTTTCTTTCAGTTACTGATAATTTGGGTAATGTAAGCCGTCCGAATACAGATCTGAAATTCACACGTTCGCACCATGCTGTGGCAGGTATAGAACAGATTCTAGGTAAAAGCTTCCGCATTTCTTTGGAAGGCTATTTCCAATATATGTTTAATGTTCCTATCAGTGTAGATACCAACAGTACTTATTGGTTCTATAATATGCGTGACAATTATGGCACTCAGGCAATGACAGATAAAGGATTTGGCAGAAATTACGGTGCTGATATTACCCTTGAAAAATTCTTTGGCAAAGGATTTTTTGCAATTGTCAGCGGTTCTTTTCTCCGTTCTACCTTCAAGGCCTGGGGTGATGAATTCCGTTCCTCACGCATGGATAATGTCTTTTCCAGCAGTTTTATCGGAACTAAAGAATTTGAATTGAACAAAGGCAAAGGCGGTGTGCTGCAAATAGGTTTGAAAGCCTTCCTTCGTGGGGCGCTTCATTATGAAACTGTTGATATTGATGCTTCTCGTGATGCCGGGTATTTTATTGCCAATCAGGACAAAGCTTTCGATGCGCAATTTACAAAACCTTATTTCCGCATGGATGCACGTTTGGCTTATCGTAAAGACTACAAAAAAATCAACTGGCTGTTGGCATTGGACGTGCAGAATGCGACTAATCAGGTCAATTACCGTTCTTATCAGTACAATAGAAATACATTGGGACTAGAGCCAGATGCAAACTCAAGTTTAACTCCTGTTTTGAGTTTTCAGATAGATTTTTAAGAAATTTAACAATACTTGGCCAATTACGAAGTGATTACTTTACGACCTTTGCTTTCCTTAAAATATAGATCAGGTACATAACCTTTGCGTTAAAATATAGAGATGAAAACCTAAAGCATTTCAAAAAATATACACATATTTTTGTCCTGAAGGCTGTCCAAATAGGGCGGCCTTTTGTTTTTTATAATCTCGATATTATTTTTTGATCGATATGAAATGCTAAATTTTTTTAAAAAAAATAGCAGTCCCGGGAATTTTTGAAAGGCTTTTGCAATTAGGCTAGAGTAGATTTTAGAACGGTACCTTCTCGAATCTAAATTTTAAAAACTCGAAATAACAAAAAACAATGTCTAAGAAAGAAAAATTAAAGGGCAAGGACCTGGCTGCTTTAGGATATGAAAATAATGAATTGAGAAGCCTGGCTATGCTGATCGTCGGTCGTTTGTACAAACACGACGGAAAAGAAAAGCAAATTGAAGTATTAAAAGACCTGATGTTGAAACCGGAAGATTATTTAATGCACCCGGAATTAAGCCCTATTGTCAATAAAATTCTGGAAATTGAAAAAGATACTCCAAAATATATTTTTGAAGAAAAAGCTTATGAAATTTATGGAGAAGAGGGCATTGATAAATCAGCTCAGGATCAGATGAAACAGGCAATGAGTTTGCCAATTTCTGTCGGCGGAGCTCTAATGCCGGACGCACATCACGGTTATGGTCTGCCTATCGGCGGTGTTTTGGCAACAGAAAATGCCATTATTCCTTACGGTGTTGGCGTCGACATCGGTTGCCGAATGTGCTTGTCTGTATTTGAAGCTAAAGGAGAATGGTTGAAAAGCAAAAAGAATGAATTCAAAAAAATTCTGGAGCAGAATACCAAATTTGGTGACGGATATTTTGATGACAACAAACGCGATGACGATTTCTTTGACCGATCTGAATTTGGAGACTTGCCAATTTTACAGCATCTGAAAGATCGTGCATTTAAACAGATCGGATCTTCAGGAGGTGGAAATCACTTTGTGGAATTCGGTCTTGTGGAAGTAGGAGAGGGCGATGCTGCATTGGGATTGGCTCCCGGCAAATATATTGCATTGCTGTCGCATTCAGGTTCACGTGGATTCGGTGCCAATATTGCAGGATATTACACCGATCTGGCACGTAAAAAACGCAAATTGCCAAAGCAGTTCGAACACATATCCTGGCTGCATATGGATGAGGCGGAAGGTCAGGAATACTGGTTGGCTATGAATATGGCGGGAGATTATGCATCGGCCTGTCATCACCATATTCACAAGCGTATAGGAAAGGTTTTGGGTTATGATACTATTTTGCGAGTTGAAAATCATCATAATTTTGCATGGAAAGATACGATGCCTGATGGCCGCGAGGTCTATATCCACCGTAAAGGGGCTACACCTGCAAAGGTCGGTGAATTGGGGATCATCCCGGGTTCTATGACTTTACCGGCCTTTATTGTTAAAGGTAAGGGACACCCGAATGCGCTGTATTCGGCTTCTCACGGCGCAGGCCGTTTGATGTCGCGTACAAAGGCTTCTGCTCAGTTTACGCAAAAAATGATGCGAGATGAGTTAGCACGCCACGGTGTGGAATTGATTGGCGGCGGATTGGACGAATCTCCATTTGCCTACAAAAATATTCACGAAGTGATGAAAGCGCAAAATGAGCTGGTTGAAGTCATCGGGTCTTTCTATCCTAAGATTGTGCGAATGGAGTAAATAGTAATTTTAAAATTTGAGAATTTGAGAATTTGAGAACCAATCTTAAATTCTCAATTCTCAATTAAAATTAAATGTCATTTTTGATCTATGAAAGAGAAGAAATCTCAATGCAGTTGTTGGGAAATCTGTTTATATAACTGATAGCAAAATAGATTATTGCGCAGAAAATTGTAGTGGAAAAGATGGATTGGATACCTGTTATTGGTGTGCTAAAACCTATTGTATAAAAGACAGACCCCAAAATGTTAATCCGGGCTATTGTTCTGAACTATGTCAGGAAGCGGCAATTGTTTTTTAAGAAGAATATTCGCAGCAGTTTATTTGTAACTTATCTTTATAATTTGAAGGTATTTCATAATTCTCAATTCATAATTCAGTTTTAAATTTTATTTTCCCACCCACAATCGTCATTTCAACCTTTGTTTTTAAGATTTCTTCTTCCGGAATGGTCATAATATCCTGACTTAAAACCGTAAAATCGGCAAATTTGCCTACTTTAAGCGAGCCCTTTTTGTTTTCCTCAAAACAGCCATAGGCCGCATCCAATGTGTAACATCTCAATGCCTGTTCCCGACTAAGTTTCTGATCTGTTTCAAAGGCTTCCCCCTTCAGTGTTTTTCTGCTTACTGCTGCATAAAAACAGGGGATAGGGTTCAGGGGCTCTACTGGGGCATCGGTCCCATTGATTACCATAGCACCCGATTCTATCAGCTGTTTCCAGCGGTAGGCTCCTGCCTGAATACGCATTTGCCCCAATCGGTCGATCGCCCAGGGACGGTCAGAGGAAAAATGAATTGTCTGCACCGAAGCAATTACATCCAATTGCTTAAAACGTGGAATGTCCTTTGGATCAACATGTTGAGCATGCTCTATTCTAAAACGATGATCTTTTGCCTTTTCGGGCTGTTTTTTAAAGGAACGCTCATAAATGTTCAACACTTCCCGGTTCGCCCTGTCACCAATAGCATGTGTACAGAGCTGAAAACCCGATTTTAAACAATTATCGGCAATTTTCTCCATGACCGGAATTGGCAACAAAACATTACCGGTAAATCCCGGACGGTCGCTATAATCTTCCAGCAGCCAGGCACCGCGTGAGCCCAAAGCCCCATCAGCATAGAGTTTTACTCCCCCAATGCTCAGAAAATCTCCAATTTCTTTGCCTTTTTTGAACCATTCCAACAGAAAAGGATCGTCTTCCTCCTGTTTTTCTGCTGCATAATTGCTATAGGAGAGCATGGCCCAAAGCCTGATAGGGAATTCTCCTTTTTTTATAGCTTCTCTATATGTCTCAATTGCAGCCGCATCTGAACCCGCATCCTGAAAACTAGTGATGCCGTTTTTTAAACATTCGGCAAAAGCCGCCTGCAAATCTTTATACCTGCTTTCTTTGCTGTCTTCCGGCACTTGAGCCTGAATGATTTCCATTGCATTTTCAGTAAAAATACCGGTAGGTTTTCCATTTGGATAGCGGATGATTTCACCGTCTCCGCCGACTTTATTTTCTCCAATCAGTTTTTTGTTGGGATCAATTCCTGCAAGGCTCATAGCCTCAGCATTTGCAAAAAGGGCATGTCCGCTTGCATGTACAAGCATCACGGGATTATTGGGAGAAACCTCTGACAATTTTTCATGTGCCTGATAACCTGTAATCAGCTGCGGTTTCGGATCCCATTTGCTCTGATGCCAACCACGACCCAAAATCCATTCTCCTTTGGGCGTATTTTTTGCCGCTTCAGCCACCAATGCCAGTAATTCATCGTAATTTTTGACATTGGAAAGATCTAATTGCCGCTGCTGTTTACCAAGTCCCAAAAGATGTGCATGACTTTCTACAAAACCGGGAATCAGGGTTTTACCCTTTAGATTCAGCATTTCCGTTTTAGTACCTTTATACTTTTCAATGCTTTTTAAATCGCCGACTGCCAATATTTTATCATCTTTTACAGCAAGTGCTTCCACCTTTGCTTGGCCTTTTTCAACCGTATAAATATTGCCGCCAAAAATGATAAGATCGGCTTCAGGAACTGATTTAACACAGGCCTGACAGAGCATGCAAATTAAAAAAGCGCTTAAAAGACTTGTTTTCATAAGAATTCGCTTATTTTGTTTGTTCGAACAAATTTAACTCAAAACAACATGAAAAAGCTATTTTTCTTTTTAAGTTTTTGCTTATTCGCAATTGGAATTGCCTCAGCTCAAAACCCTGTTCTCATTACGAATGCCGATTCATTGAAACTCGACAAGGATTATAATCAATTAATTCCAGCAGAACTTTCCAAAATTGTAGATGCAAATACACTTTTAAAAGGAGGGTTAAACGCCTTTATGCGCGACCACCTGATGTATAGCAGTGAACAAAGCGGCTTTCCATTTGCAATTTTTCCGGCTAATGGAAGTTTTAATATTATGATTGATTCCTACAGGAATAAGTCATATGAAATGGATTATTTAGCCGAATTTGAAAAATTAAAAAAGTACTTTTTTCAGAATAAAAATTTTTACGAATCACTATATACTGCTGTAATTCCGCTTTATAAGACGGCTGTACATAATATGACCTCTTCTGAATCTCAGGAATTGTTATATGAGATTATGAAGGGAATTAACTATACAAAGAACTTTGATTTAGATAAAGAAACAGCTGCAGAAAAGCTTTTGGGAGCTGGTTTTGCCTTAAAAAAAGGAAAACTGTCTGCCTTTGTTTATAGACGCATTGCAAACAAAGAATTGTCAAAGGAAGAATGTATGAAATGGTTAAATAAAATTTATACGGACCTTTTAAGTTCAGTAAATTATGACAGAAGCAAAGAAGAAGACTATATTTTGGAGGGTACAATGTTAACCCCGGGATATTTTACTGCAAGAAAAGCAGATGTTTTTGATGGAGATTATCAGATTATTAGAAAAACAAATAATGGATATAAACTTCTGCTTCCTGAGAATTCAATTATTCTTACAGATTTCATGATAATGTCCTATGCGCATGATCTTCAGTCAGTTTTGGTAGCACATCCCGGCGGAAAAAAGGAAATTCTAATTTTTAGTGCTGATACTGTTAATACAGTTAATCCCGAATCAATTGAAGTGACTGATATAAATTGTTATCCGACAATCAGGACAAGTTTTGTTACAATGACCTATGAAGGCCCTCAATACGAATTGTTTGTTTA
>CAINVS010000060.1 GCA_903854205.1 uncultured Bacteroidota bacterium
CCGGCAATATCTGTTATGAAATATTTGAACCTTCGGAAACCTTGGCCGGTGGAGAGGTACTTTCTCTTGAAGAAAAATTCCTGGCCGGCGAGGGACAGAATATTACTCCGGCACGCTTTGCAGTAAATGGTATTTCTCATGAACACATCTCTGCACAGGTACGATCTGATCTTGAAAAAGCTGCCCGGGTTTTGGGCGTATCGGGCTATGCCCGAATCGATGCCTTTGTGCGTATACATGCAGACGGCAAGGCAGAAACTATAGTTATTGAGGTCAATTCATTGCCCGGAATGACACCTGCTACCTGTATTTTTCATCAGTGTGCACTGAACGGTTACAGCCCGGCGGATTTTATTGACAGGATTTTGAGCTTTGGTGAAGAAAGGAATGATAGATTGATGGGGTGATCCCGTCTTGGGATGTGGTGATGTGCCGAATCGGGATCTTCACCAATGTATTAATTTTACTGCACTTTATTTAAGGATATGCAGAATGTAAAACCCGATTAGGAAAGTCCTGATCGGGTTTTTGTATTGTATTAAAAAATAAATAAAAATAAGTTTTCAATTTAACATTTCGGTTCTTTATTCAAAAAAGTAGTGGATTTATATTTATCTTTAAACTGTTTAAAATAGCTGCGCATTTCCATGCATGTCAATCCCTTATCCATCAAATTATACCAATCGGCTACAGCCATTTCATTATCTGATTTCAGTTTTTCGTTAAACTGTTTTTTGCAATTATCCATTATTTTTTGTTTCAAAGCCGGAGAAAGCGTCTGATAGTAATTTTCAACTATCCTTCTTTGTGGAAATTGATCTTCTTTATTTTTCTCAAACAGGTAGGCAGCGTATTTTTCGACATATACTTTATTTGATATCCAAAGCATATACTTGGCAGCATTTTCAGCAGTAACTTTATTATCTGTTTCATTTTTCAATTCCAAATCAATTGCTTTTTCACATCGCTGATTGAGTTGCTGACGCAATTGGCTGTTCATTTGTAAACTCCTGTTTAAAAGTCTCAATTTTAAATAATCATCCGATTTATCGCTGAAAGCATCTCCCCATTTATTGACAATAATTTTATCAGCTATATCGAAAGATAGCTGATCAGCCAAGGCCAAAATAATTTTTTGCATCGGTTCTGACGGATCATATTTCTCCAAGGCGGAAAGAGCTGTTGAAAGGGCTTTTTTTCTAAATTCAACATAACTGTATTTCAGTTCTGCAAGTCTTTTTTCAGTAAAATAGGCCTCGGCCAATTTTGAATTTTTAGAATCAAAATGTTCCAAAAGCTTAATACATTGTTCCTCGCTGAGTTTTTGGTAACTGAACCAGGCTAAGAGCAAATCCTGATGTCTCATGGCATTTGTATAGAGCATGGGATCCTGAATTAAATCACTAATCAGTTGTTTTTCAGAAGGCAGAGATTCCAAATTGAACTTATTTTCCAAAAACTGCTTCATATAAGGCGACAGAATTACTAATCCATTGCTAAAAACCTGATAGAGGCAGGCGATAGATTTGTCATTTTCATAGTTTATGACAAAATAAAGATTGTCTTTTTTGGCCTTCAGACTGGTTTTATCCAAATATGGTTTCAGATCCTCCTCTTTCTCTGCCGGAAAATACCAATCCAGGTGCAGATCAACAGTATCGATTTTGGCATTTACAGACACGGAGTAATAGGCGTTACTCCTATTCAATTGTTGTGTTCTCCAACTATAATTTATGTTTCTTGATTTGTGCAGTGAGGCTGTAATCTTCACTTCCTTTGTCCCGATTTTCTCAGATTTATGTTTTGATTTAATTACCCTACTGAAGGTACAGCCATGCTTACAGCTTCCCATTGAGAAAGAAATCAAAATACAGAGCCAAAATCCTTTGGTAAAAAATATAGATTTCATACAGTTAAATTTTATATAAAAATACAATATTTGAAAGAATAGTGCAAGAAAAAGGGCGAAAGTTGAAAACTTCCGCCCTTCAGCCTGTAAACCTAGTATTGTACGAATTTATTTCTTAATTTTTTGCAGGAAATAACTGTAAACCGGCAGGTGATCACTAAACCCGCCTATATATGTTCCAAAAGAATAACAACGGAATGGCGATCCCTTGAAACGGCCTTCCCTGTTAAGTAAATAAGCTCTTTTATAAACTTCTGCTTTGTGAAAGAAGTAGCCATCCTGTTCTTTGTTCAAAAAACCGGATGAGATAATAGTCTGGTCGAAAAGATTCCAAGCATCATTATAGGTCAATGTTCCGTCACCTGATTTATATTTTGTCCACATGGGATTAAAAAGACCGCCCGGTTTTACATCTTTTTCTTTGCCTCTGGCATTAAGAACATCTTTTACACTGGGGCTGACAGGATCATCATTTAAGTCGCCTGTTATGAAAATTTTAACGTTGGGATTTACAGCAGTCAAAGAATCGACTACTTTTTTACAAAGGGAAGCAGCATAATTCCTTTTTGGAATTGAAGAAGTACCTCCCCTACGTGATGGCCAGTGATTGACAAAAACATGAAGTGTATCTGTGCCTCCTAAAATGCCTGTTACCCAAAGAATATCGCGGGAATAGTAAGTATTGCCTTCATCGCTTTTTAAATCTACATGAATAACATCGTGTTTCAGTTCTCTGAAATATTTTGGATTATAAAGCAGGCCAACATCTACCCCACGTGAGTCCCAACCTTCTTCATGCACAATTTTATAATTTCTGTTTTTCAATGGCGCTTGGACCACAAGATCCTCGAGGACTGCTCTGTTCTCAATCTCAGCTACGCCTAAAATAGCGACGCCATCCGGAGTCATTTCAGTACCGAGTTCAGAAATTACCCTTGATAAATTTTTTAATTTGTCGATGTAAACATAACTGTTGTATTTGTTGCTGCCGTTAGGAAGGAATTCCGCATCATCTTTGTCAGGCGTATCCAAGGTATCAAAAAGATTTTCCAGATTATAAAATCCGATACAGGCAACCCTATAGTCAACCTGAGCTTTTGAATCATTAGTACTGCAAAGAGAAAACCCTGCAAAAGAGAGCAGAAATAAGAATAAAGATTTAATTTGCATCAGTTGACCTATTTTAACTTTTATAATAATAGCGTTACGAAGTCTCAAAGATACATAAGTCCTGCAAAATCCGGAACTGTTTATATGTTTATGTACAATAAGTTTTTGTTAATTCGTCTTAATAAAATCATAAGCAGTCTTAAAAAAATCTTACCTTAGCAGCACTTTTTAAAAGCTGATATATTTTTTACTTGTTTGTCGAAAATCCTATCGGAAATTGGCAAAATCAAAAATCATTTATGAACAAACTTACACTTTTGCTGACAGGGCTATTTTGTCTGCTGAGTATTGGCCTTTGGGCTCAACACGGCAACATTACAGGCAAGGTGCAAAATGCTGCGGGTGAACCCATTGAAGGTGTTGAAGTAAGAGCTGAAGGCTCTGAACTATTCACTGTAACAGGGGAAAACGGCGATTTTACACTGACTGATGTTCCCCATGGGACATACAATCTGGTATTCAAAAAAGAACAATGGAAATCCAACTTTCTGCGCGTAATGATCAGCGCGGACGCTGCTGATGGCGAAAAGGAAATCGGTACTGTTGTCATGGCCACTGAAGATGGAGTCGATCAGCTTTCCAGCGAAGAACTCATACCCTCTGTCAGTCTTTCTGATGCAGACTTGAACGACGCAGGCGGAACACAGAATGTTTCCGGTGTACTAACTTCATCACGCGATGTATTCTTTAATACTGCTGCATTTGCTTTTGGCGCTATGCGTTTCAGCATTCGCGGTTATGATTCTGAATTTTCTACTGTCTATATTAATGGCATTCCGATGAATTCACTCGAAAATGGCCGCGCAAGCTGGACGCTTTGGGGTGGATTGAATGATGCATTCCGTAGTCGTGACAATACGATCGGACTTGGCGCCACAGACTACACTTTTGGTGGTCCCGGCGGTGCAACTCAAATGGATGTCCGTGCATCGGCACAGTGGAAACAGCTTCGAGTTGGTGCGGCAGTTTCAAACCGTTCTTATGCTTATCGTCCTATGTTCATCTACTCAACAGGACTTCTGAAAAGCGGTTGGGCTTTCTCTATCTCCGGTTCATACCGAGGTGCTGAGCAAACCCAAATTCCAGGTTCTTATTACAGTGCAGCATCTTATTATGCAGCAGCCGAAAAAAGAATTAACAAACAGCATGGACTTAATCTTTCTATCTTCGGTGCACCCCGTGTTCGCGGTGCTAACGCTCCAATAACAGCTGAACAGCAGGAAATTGCACGCGAAGCAAATGGCAAAAACGGTTATTTCTACAATCCATATTGGGGTTATCAGACCAAAGAAGACGGAAGTGGCCGTGTAGTAAGAAATAGCCATTACAGCTCTTCTCATATTCCGGTAATTATTCTCAGTCACGATTGGGATATCAATGAAAATCAGAGCCTTACAACTTCAATTGGCTATCAGTTCGGTAAAAACGGAAGTACTGCTACAAACTGGTATGATGCTGCCGATCCCCGTCCAGAATATTACCGAAAGTGGCCAAGTTATTTCGATGATACAGATTCTACAGTGGCTGATAATCTTCGTGCTCAGCTCGTTGCCAACCCTGAACAGCTTCAGGTTGATTGGGACGGCATGTTTAATGCCAACCGCAGCAGTATCGATGAGGAGTTTTCCGGCTCTGAAAAACGTTCACGTTATATTGTTGAAGAGCGCCGTTACGATGTAAAGCAATACAGCTTCAATACCATTTATAAAAATTATGTAAGCGATAACATCACGTTAAACGGTGGTTTGAGAGGTCAATATTTTATTAGCCACAACTACAAAGTATTGGAAGATTTGTTGGGTGGTGATTATTGGGTCGATATCAATCAGTTTGCTGCGCGTGATTCGGCCAACAACCCTAACTTTGCACAGAATAACCTGGACAA
>CAINVS010000061.1 GCA_903854205.1 uncultured Bacteroidota bacterium
AGGGTACTTGGTACACTACCTGATTTTACTTTCTAATTTTGAAATTAGCTTCAAAGAATCTGATTTGATAATTCACACGGACCACGAAGTAGCCGCGAAGCGATACACAGAGAAAAACATTTTTGTATGATAATGTGATTTCGTTGCACTGAACTTCGTTTCTGATGATATGACAATCTGATTTGATGATTCACACGGACCACGAAGTAGCCGCGAAGCGATACACAGAGATAAATCAATTTTGACTGATACGCTATATTTCTCCTAAAAGTATAATAACTAATGCCACTTTATAGGTCAACAGATTATGCTAATCCGCATATCTTCATATCCGCATACCCGCAAATCAAATGTCTGCTCAGATAAAAAACCTCGCAAAACAAACCGCCCTATACGGCCTCAGCAGTATTGCCACTCGGGTTTTGGCCTTTGTTTTTCTGACCCCTTTTCTGACCTACAGTTTTTCAACGGGCGAAATGGGCATACAGACCGAGTTATACTCTTGGGCTGCCTTTCTCCTTATTCCCTTTACCTACCGCATGGAAACGGCCATGTTCCGTTTCGGCAGCAAGCAGGAAGAGCTGCTGCCGGCCTTCCGCACAGCGGCAATGTCCATTATCTTTTCCACCATTTTTTTGGCGGGACTGCTGCTTTACTTTTCCGGATCACTTGCCGCCTGGCTGGAATATCCCGAAAAGCAGCAATATATTGTCTGGATTATTCTCATTGTGGCGCTCGATGCCCTTGTTGCCATACCTTTTGCGATGCTCCGGTTGGAGGAAAAAGCGCTTAAATTTGCCACTATTAAAATTATCAATATGCTCAGTTATCTGGGATTGGTATTCTTTTTTGTGTCGGCAGGTCCCACCCTTTATATCAAAGAATGGCTTTTTGCCGGATATTGGTTTAATCCTTTTACAGGAATCGGTTGGGTTTTTATTGCTAACCTCATTGCCAATATACTTACCCTTGGCATGCTCATGCCGGCCTATATCAAGCTGTTCCGAAACAGAGAAGGACAGCCTTTTTTTGATACTGAGCTATGGAAAAAGATGATGGTTTATGCAGGTCCGCTTATCATTGTGGGATTGGCAGCGGTCATCAACGAGGTCTTGGACCGTTCTCTTCTGAAAATGCTGCTGCCCGGTGAGTTGGATGTCCGACTGGCGCAGGTGGGTATTTACGGCGCCTGTTACAAGATTGCCATTTTCATGAATCTGCTCACGCAGGCCTTTAACTATGCCGCCGAGCCCTTCTTTTTCAAACATGCAGCCAAGGACGGTTCGCGGCAGCTTTATGCCGATGTGGCCTTGCTTTTTACTATTGTCGGCTGCCTGGTTTTTCTGGGCGTCATGGTTCATATGGATATTTTCCAATATTTTGTAGCCGCACCTTTCCGCGAGGGGCTGCTTATTGTCCCCATTCTTTTGTTGGCCAATCTCTTTTTGGGCCTCTATTATAGCGTTTCCACCTGGTTCAAACTGGCGGATAAAACCACAATGGGTGCTTATATTTCCGTCATCGGCGCGTTCATCACGATTATTGCCAATCTTACGCTCATCCCTCTTTTGGGTTACAGCGGCGCCGCTTGGGCTACACTGCTCTGCTATGCGGGTATGCTGTCGCTCTCCTACTATCTGGGTCAGAAGCACTACCCGATTCCTTATGACCTCAATAAGATCCTGACCTATCTGGGCGCTGCCCTGCTTTTATACCTCATACATTATTTGCTCCGCTCCCTATTTACTCAGGCTACTTTCCTGACTTTTAGCCTCAGTACGTTGATTTGGGTGGGTTATTTAGTAGGCATTTGGGTGCTGGAAGGGAAGAATTTGAGGGGAATTTTGAAAAGGTAAGATGTATTTCTGCTGTAATATACATTGCTAAATAATGAAATTATACGTGTTTGATTAAGTTTACAAATATAAAAATCTAATTAAACTAAATGAGTATAGATAAAATTAAACAATATTGGTTATTTGCACCAGGAGAAAACGCAAATATGTGGGATGAGTTCTATAATGAAGGAATCATGGCTCTCGGTTGGGATGAAATTGGTGACCTCTCACAATATAAAAATCGAAATGAAATAAAGAAGGCTCTTGTAAAAGCATATGGAGGAACTGGTTCAAAAAAAAATGACATTTCTGCTAACGATGATTTTCTTAATAAAGTAAATGTTGGGGATGTAATCATTTCTAAAAAAGGTAGAGGTGTATTACTTGGATATGGAATTGTTACATCCGATTATGAATATGATGAAACCCGTAACAAATATCAAAAAATCAGACATGTTGATTGGAAATTAAAAGGTAATTGGAGTGTAGATTTTAGTCTTGTTTTAAAAACACTTACAGACATAACCCAACACAGTACAGAACATCCTGACTACGACAAATATTATGAAAGTCTACTAGGGATAATGGGGGATGAAAAATCTCACAAAACCCTTGAAGTTAAAAATAATCCTATGAATTTCCCACTCAACACAATATTCTACGGCCCTCCAGGTACCGGAAAAACATACAATACGATACTCCGTGCAGCAGAAATAATAGAAAACAGAAAGATTGATTCATACAAAGAAGCGCTAGATATTTTCAATGTTAATCTTCACAATAGAATTGAATTTATCACCTTTCATCAAAACTACAGTTATGAGGATTTCATTCAGGGTCTAAGACCGGATATCGAAAATGAGAAAGTACTTACTTTCGAAAGAAAGGAAGGTGTCTTTAAGGTCATATCAGATAAAGCATTAAAAAACTTAATTGAATCAGAAAAACAAGTAATTGGGAAAAAGCCTTTTGAAGAAGTATTCAATCAATTTGTTAGTCCATTAATTATTGGTGAGATTGAAGAGATTGAAGTGAAGATGAAAAAAGTTTCCTTCTTTATAACAGCCATCACAAATAAATCCATTGAATTTAGAAAGGATAGTGGAGGAACCGCTCATACCCTTAGTATTACAACTTTAAGAAAAATGTATGATGCAGGCACAGTTATGGAGATTCAAGGACTAGCTTCATACTATTCTCCATTACTTGACATATTATTAAAACATGGTCAAAATTCAATTGAGACACAAACAAAAACAATAAAGAAAAACTATATAATAATAATTGACGAAATAAATCGAGCCAATATTTCTAGGGTTTTTGGAGAACTTATCACACTTATTGAACCTGACAAAAGATCACATGGTGAAATTCCGTTAAAAGTTAAACTACCGTCAGGAGACCATTTCATAGTCCCCTCCAATCTGTATATCATTGGCACAATGAATACGGCAGACAAATCTATTGCCTTACTTGACATTGCGTTGAGAAGACGATTCGAATTTGAATCAATGTATCCTTTGTATGAGATTAAAGATTCTGAAATTTACGATAAGGACATTCTACTGAAGATAAATGAGCAAATAATTAAGTCAAAAGGGCATGACTTTCAAATAGGACATGCATATTTCATGGGAGAAAATAGAGACTTAGTTCAAAGAATGAACAAAAAAGTAATTCCTCTATTGCTGGAGTACTTTATGAACGATAAAAATGAAGTGAAAAAGATATTAGAAAATGCCGGTCTTCAAGTTGAAGAAAAATCATGGCCAATAAAAATTAGCGGAAAACGTGTTTAACTTATTCGAATATCAAAACAAAATAGCTGTCAAAGAAGATTTTGACGGCTTAGAAAGTTTTTTGGATGACATTTGGGCTAAACGCGAGAAAAACTCATACTATTCTGAAAATTCCGATAATAAAATTGAATCACAACGATTTTTACAATTTATTCACAAATCGAATGAATTAAAATCAAACAAATATGTAGGCGTAATTCATTTTAATGGCCACAAGATAAATCTGTTACCTAAAATATTTTACGATTCGGGTAAAGAATATAATCCCGAAGAAGTAAATCAAATCCAAAATCATTTTTTGTGGTGGTTAAGCTATTGCAGAAAAATAAAATTCCCTAATTATCAAGCTTCACTTGGCAGCGTAAAAAGTGATTTTTTTGAAGTTCTGATTTATTTATTCTCGAAATACACAAGAGAACTGCTCAGCAGCTCAATTTACCAGCAATATGAGGAAGTAAATAAAGAACTTTCCTTTATGAAAGGTCGATTAAATATAAATGAGTACATAAATGAAAATATCAGCAAAGGCAGATGGCATCAGCTAAATTGCACATATGATGCATTTGTATTTGACAATGAATTTAACCGAATAATTAAATATGTTACGACATTATTGTTTAACGTTACTTCAAGTCAGGACAATAAAAAGAATTTAAGAGAAATATTGTTTATCCTTGATGAGGTTTCCGATGAAAAAGCAAGTGCCGAACAGTGCGAAAAAATAACGTTTAATCCAATGTTTGGCGAATTTGAAACAGTTAGAGACTACTTCAAGTTATTCCTTACAAACTGTGTATCTTTTGATTACAAAAACGAACTAAAACTCTTCGCCTTTCTCCTTCCTATGGAATACTTATTCGAAGACTTTATTTTCGGATTTATTGAAAAAGAAATCCCATCAATTGAAGCAAAAGCACAGCGTAGTGACATCTTCCTCGACAAATTAAGAGCTTATAACCTTAAACCTGACTTATTTCTCAAAACTGAACTCAAATCTCTTATTGCTGATACCAAGTACAAAATTGTATATTCAGATGAGAATGATCCTAAAAAAGGGATTTCTCAAACTGATCTTTATCAAATGCTTGCTTATGCAGTACGTTTTGAAGTTAACGAGATAATTCTGTTTTATCCTGATACAATGAAGCACAATCAAGAAAATTCTACAGAAATAATTATTGAAGATGCCCTGGCAAACAATCAGGAAATTTCTATAAAAGCATTCCAATTGCCAATAATAAACAAGGCACTTTTATCTAAAGCCCTAGAATCAAAAACAGATTTAAAGGAATTATTCGAGACTACGATTATTGAACTAAAACAAAAAATATTAAAAATTCTGAAATTGTATACATTAATATATTGTAAAGAACGTTGATATATGAGATATTTTGAAAATCCATAATAATCAGTAGGAATTGTATGTATCTCTGATTCTTTTCTATTTAATATATCGGTACTTCTATC
>CAINVS010000062.1 GCA_903854205.1 uncultured Bacteroidota bacterium
AAGAGCCCGCGGCAGCGTTATGCGATTTAAACTTGTTTCAACCCTTGATTGGCATATTTTAGTAATGACCGATAAAGTGATCATAAGCGTTACCTTCAAAATCCATATAAGTTTTCATACTATCGGCAGTCAGGCAGGAATGAACAGGCAGGACTGTCAGCACATCGCCTACGGAAACTGAATCAAAGAAATCTTTTGAAACTTTAGCAAGGCCATGTTCCTGCGAAAGAGAGCGGATATAATTTTCCGTTTCGGGTAAATTCCAGGAGTTGTCATTTAATTTGGACAGCAGGCCATATATAGGTTTTTCATTTAATAATATGGAATCTTTGGAAAGATGAACCCCACCCCCATATAGTACCAATTCCAATCTGTCAGCATGTTTTGCAACAATAGGACAGGCGAGGGCTACCGCAATATTTTCCAGGCTGCAGGATCCAATCTGCCATTGCATCAGATCGAAAAAAGTAAAATTGCCAGCTCTCCACTCATCAATTTCTGCCCAATCATCAGCAATAGAACAGGTTGGTGTGTCACCAACAGAAAGAATCAGCTCAGGATAATCATTGATGAACGTAGCTTTTAATTTACGCATTAGACTTGTGCTGTTGTTGTGCACTTTGATGATTTCGGCCAGGCCTCTTGCTTTGTAGCTATGTCCGGCATGCGTTAAAAATCCGATAAATTTTAGTTTTTCAGATTGTTCCAGGCGTGACAAAACATTTTTTATTGTGCTGATATCCTCTGCTTTTATGCCGCTTCTGCCGGTGCCGCTGTCAATTTTTATCAGAATATTTACTGATGTTACTAAACATGTATTTAGTTTTTCAATTTCAGAGCTGTCTTCAACAAGTAACTGCAAATTGTCCAGTTTTTCAGCGAGTCGGTTTATTCTGATAATTTCAAGAATGTTGACAGGAAAAGCCACTGTTATGTCCTTCCAATCGTCGGCAAAATATTCCGCCATCAGCAAAGAAGATACTGTAATCTTGTCAACGCCAAAATCTTTATACCAAAGGCCAATTTTTAAGGATTGGGCAGTTTTGAAATGCGGCCTGAGGCTGATGCCATAATGTGTGGCCCTTTCAGTCATATGTTTTATATTCTTCAGACATCGATCTTTGTCCAATAAGAGCGTGGGTGTTTCTATGTTCAGCATAAATGTTTAGTTGTCTTCAATTTCCAAAAATTCATCCTTGTCTTCATGCATTTTATCAAATCTTTCCAATTCTGTTTTACTCAGTATGATTTCGCGCAAAGCCAGCAATATCTGTCTGGATGACTGTACAAATGATCGGTTTGCCACAATAATATTTGACAGACTTATATCCTGTATTTTCTTGTCATTGATGGCTTCTACCGCAGTTTTTAAGAATCCTTTGTCTGCCTTTTTTATGATGCCCAACTCATTCAAAATGGTACTGACTTTATCCATATCTGAAGTAGCCTCCATTAAATTGTAAATAATTACATAGGTCTCTATCAATCGTTTTCTGAAATTGGCATACTGTTCATTCATGAATTCATTGTCTTCACTTTCAAATTCTTCGAAATTATGGGCGATGTCTTTTATTGTTTTTGCAGAATGCACGGCCATTCTTAAGCCATGCATCATCTGTTCCAACTCTTCCAATTCCTGTATTGAAATTTCACGCATTTGGATGCCAGCCGCAAAAATTATGATTTCCGCCTGCAGGTGTTTAATGCTCTCATATTGTTTCATTAAATCATTTGGTAATTCAATGCTGTTTTTTGTTATGAAATTACCATTGCGAAATATCGATTTTGTATCAATTTTCAAAGTGCTTATATTGTAAAATAGGACCCTGTTGAAAAGGTGAAAAATTTCATTTTTGAGTGCAAGCAAGGCAGTATCGGTAATCGTTCCGCTTTCTTTATTTATAAAAATTGCCAGATTATGCTTTTTCTCTTCAATTGTTTTTATCAGCAGTTCAGTAAAATATTTAATAAAAGGTATAAAAATCAATACGCCTAAAACGTTGAAGGTAGTATGAAATATAACAAGGGCTTGAATTGGATCAGATTTTATATTAATAAGGAATGAAATTAACCAAATTATCAAGGGTAGAATAATTAAGGCCGCAATGCCGGTAAACAGGTTGAATCCGACCTGTGCAAAAGCCACCCTTTTTTTTACGGCACTACCGCCAATAGCTCCCAATAATATTGTTATTGTAGTTCCAACATCTGCACCAATCACCATGGCCGCAGCGGCAGAAAAACCAATCAGTTTAGCATTCAATGCTGTTAAAACAATAGCTACTGTTGCAGAACTTGCCTGCATGATTGCGGTAACTGCAATTCCTAAAATAAAATAGATCCAGATGCCGTAGTTCGGAACTGATGAGATATCAATTGAGTTTGCAAAGTCCTCAACACTTGTTTTCATAAAACTGAGCCCAAGAAATAGAAGTCCAGATCGG
>CAINVS010000063.1 GCA_903854205.1 uncultured Bacteroidota bacterium
CTAAGCGCTGTTTACGATTACGGCCCCTTGGGCGTTGAATTAAAAAACAACATCAAAGATTATTGGTGGAAAGCTATGGTGCAGGCGCATGAGAATATTGTGGGTTTGGATTCTGCCATTTTTATGCACCCGCAGGTTTGGGTAGCATCAGGTCACGTTGCCGCCTTCAACGATCCGATGATCGATAATAAAGATTCTAAAAAACGCTATCGCGCTGACCACCTTATCGAAGAATTTTATGCCGATAAGCAAAAGGCAAAGATTAAAAAAGAAGTAGAAAAAGCTAAAAAACGCTTTGGCGACGAATTTGACGAGGAGCAGTTCCTCAACACGAATCCACGCGTTTTGGAATATCAGGGCAGAATTGATGATGCCATCAGTCGCATGAACATCGCATTGAATGCCAATGATCTCGAAGCTTTCAAAGCGCTGATCGATGAACTCGAAATTGTTTGCCCTGTAAGTGGTACGCGCAACTGGACAGAAATTCGTCAGTTTAACCTTATGTTCTCTACACAGGGCGGCGGTTCTACAGGCGATGACGTGCTTTATTTGCGTCCCGAAACTGCTCAGGGTATCTTTGTTAACTTCCTGAATGTGGTAAACACTTCCCGTCAGAAAGTGCCTTTCGGTATCGCACAGATTGGAAAAGCCTTCCGCAATGAGATCGTAGCCCGTCAATTTATCTTCCGCATGCGCGAATTTGAACAGATGGAAATGCAGTTTTTTGTACGCCCCGGCACCGAGATGGAATGGTACAACTTTTGGAAAGAAAAACGTATGAACTGGCATCGTGCTGTTATTGGTAACAATACAACACACCGCTATCACGACCACGAAAAATTGGCACACTATGCCAATGCGGCCGTGGATATTGAGTTTGATTTCCCCTTCGGTTTCCGCGAATTGGAAGGTATTCACTCCCGTACCGATTTTGACCTGACAGAGCACCAAAAGCTCTCCGGCAAAAAAATGCAGTATTTTGATCCCGAACTCAAAGAAAGCTACATCCCTTATGTGGTAGAAACTTCAGTCGGCTGCGACCGTATGTTTCTGGCAGTTTTGAGTCAGGCCCTGCAGGAAGACATTATTCCAAATGCCGATGGAGAAGATGCTACCCGCAAGGTACTTCGTCTGCATCCGGCGCTGGCTCCCGTAAAATGTGCGGTATTGCCATTGGTTAAAAAAGATGAAAGCCTCACTTCAGTTGCCCGTCAGATTTTTGATAAACTGAAATATTCGTTCGAGTGTCAATACGATGAAAAAGATGCAATCGGTCGTCGATACCGTCGTCAGGATGCAATCGGAACGCCTTATTGCATTACAATTGACGAACAAACAGCTGTAGACGGTACTGTCACTATCCGCGAACGTGATACTACCAAACAGGAACGTGTAGCATTGGAAGAGGTGGAAAAAATTGTAAGTGATCGCATTGACATGAGAACATTGCTGAAAAGCTTATAACTAAACTAATTTTGAAAATACAAAACTAGCAGAAGCAGGCCTTTTATTTTATCTTGCTTCATATTTAGTTAAAGATTATATTAAATGCATCAAATTTATTGTGATTTTGTACCTTGGCAAGTATGTACGATATTATATCAAGTTTTATAACTGCCTTCATCATTTCTTTTTTTGCAATTCCATCAATTATCAAAATTGCAATTGAAAAAAATCTCTGCGATGAGCCGGGTGAAAGGCGATCTCATACCCAAGCTACACCATCCTTGGGTGGTATAGGTATTTTTGCCGGTTTAATTTTTTCAATTACCTTTTGGATTCCTTTTGATACTTGTGACAATCCTGAATATAAATATATAAAGTACATTCTCTGTGCATATATTATAATTTTTCTTATTGGCGCCAAAGACGATATTATCCCGCTTTCTCCTTCCAAAAAATTTGTCGGTCAACTACTTGCCGTTATAATCTTGGTCTATCATGCAAAAATTCAACTAAGCAGTCTTTATGGAATTTTGGGTTTCCATGATATTCCTGAGTGGCTATCCATTGTTCTTTCGGTTTTTATATTTATTGTCATTATCAATGCATTTAATCTTATTGATGGTATAAATGGACTAGCCGCTACAATCGGTATTATTACTTGTGCAGCATTTGGATATTGGTTCTATATATATGGTCGTTTAGATCTAGCCGTTCTTTCTTCTGCAACTATAGGTGCGCTGATGGCATTTTTATACTATAATATAACTCCTGCCAAAATTTTTATGGGAGATACTGGATCCCTATTGATAGGACTTACAGCCTCAATTTTAGCAATTTCTTTTATTGAAAATAACAAAAACTGGCATGAGCATTGGCACATTGTATCAGTGCCGGCTGTGGCCGTAGGTGTGCTTATTGTGCCGCTTTTTGATACCCTCAGAGTATTTATTCTAAGGGCTATGCGAAAAAAATCGCCATTTAATGCTGATCGTCAACATGTACATCACCTCTTGCTCGATCTTGGATTTACGCATATTCAATCTACAGTCATTTTGGGCCTCACCAATATTTGTTTTATAATTTTGGCCTATCTTCTCAAAAATCTGGGTTCTATGGTTGTTATAGTATTACTTTTCAGTTTGGCTGCCGGACTGACTGGAATGCTCTTTTATCTTGTTTGCCGCAAGAAAAAGGCTATGGGGGCATAGTGTTTAGGAGGAACAAAGTTCTGACCTGTCGATAATTGGAAGCGGAAATATTCTTTAAACTCTCTGTAAACGATAAGGAGAAACACTTCTCTAAATTAGAAATTTTCAACCATAGGATAATTGTCTTTTGTAAATATTTTCAAAACCTAAAATCCTAAAATTGAGGTATCTACTCATTCAAACTGCATTTTTGGGCGATGTCATTCTTTCAACTGCCTTGATTGAAAAACTTCGGGAAACATACCCGGAGGCTGAGATTGATTTTTTGGTCAAAAAAGGTAATGAAAGGGTACTTAGCGGACATCCGCATTTGAGAAAAATACTTCTTTTCGATAAAAAAAACAAGCTCAAAAGTCTGCGCAGCCTTATTGCTGAGGTTCGTAAAGCAAATTACGACGTTGTCATCAATGTTCAGCGACATTTCAGTGCCGGATTGCTCACTGCACTTTCCGGAGCTAAACAGCGAATCGGCTTTGCAAAAAATCCGCTCTCTTTTTTGTTTACAAAAAAGATAAAACACGATTGGAATAAACATGAGGTTGATCGCAATCAGGCACTCATAAAAGATTTTACGGATAGTATAAGTTCAAAACCTCGTCTTTACCCTGCTGATTCCGATTGGCAATATATTTCCGATAATTTTCCCCAACCTTATATCATAATTTCTCCGGCCTCACTCTGGCCTACCAAGCAGCTGCCTTTGACCCGCTGGGCGGATATGATGGACCGACTGCCCGAAGACAAAGCGGTCTATCTGCTGGGCGGGCCCGGCGATAAGGCACTTTGCGATGAGTTGGCAGCTTTGACAAAACATAACAAAACTGAAGTTTTGGCAGGGAAGTTTTCCTTACTGCGCGATGCTGCGCTCATGTCCCGTGCCGGGATGAACTATGTACTCGACTCGGCTCCCCTGCATATTTGCAGCGCCATGAATGCCCCTGTAACAGCGGTTTTCTGTTCCACTGCTCCTTCCTTCGGGTACGGGCCGCTTTCTGATATTTCGCTTATTGTGGAAAGCACAGAAAAACTTTCCTGTCGCCCCTGCGGCGCTCATGGGCACAAAAAATGCCCCGAAGGGCATTTCAAATGCAGTATTATAACTGTACCCTATTGTTCTTCGTCCGAATCATCGCTCCAATAGCCCGATTCAGGAAAATAAAACACTGCCGGATACTCTCCAAAATCAGGCATTTTATACTGTTCGAACCAAGCCTTGTCAGGGGTTAGAATCGGCAATTTATGGCCATTATATTTTTTTAGCAGGCGGCGTCGGCCTTCCACAGAACCGCAGCTGTGAAATACCAATTCCAAATAAGATGGAATCTGCATCAGTCTTGCATCTGTATAGCAGGCCTGATGGTCATCTCCCATGATTAGCAGTGGATTAGCAGTAAAATCTCCGCCGGTATAAGCCATCATATCGTTATAAACCGAGAAGTAATCGAACATGTGGTGGGTAGCTTCCACCTCCTCGCTGCTCAATTCTCCATCAAATAGATCATGACCATAGCCAAAACTGTCCAAATGGTCATTGTGATAAATATCATTAATTCCCTTTATATCGATATAACCGTCCACGCCATAATCCGGATAGTCTGAACTGCGCAGATTGTCAATGCTTTCATTGCGTTTATCCAGCCAATAAAGGAACATACCGTTGCTTTGTTCATAAAAACGTTTTACACCTGCTTCCAAAGGCTTTCCAATCTCTGACTCAATTTTTGAGCACTCTGATGGATTGGGCGCGTAAAAATCAAAATTAATAATTTCAATATTTTCAAAGCCCCTCAAATAATGCAGCATATCGCCAAAACGAATGAGATAATAACATTGCTCAGTCATATTTTGTGATTTTGCCAACTGATAGGCCAATTCCACATTGGCACTGCCGCCACTTTGCAACAGTTGATTGATTTTGTTTAAATTGTCGGACATTTTATAAAGGATTTTAGGTTATAGTCAAGAGTTAATATTATGGCCTGCCCCCGTTGCTGCGCAGACGGGGTCGGGCTATCCGCTCCGGTACCTTCCTACGTCGGCACCCCGCTGCTATCCCTCAGGCATCCGGCATCGCCGGGGCTAAAGCCAAACATAGGAAAATAATTTAAAAAAGATAGAGCAATGTAGGTAAAAACAAATAAATTCAATCAAATGTATTTTTTATTAATAAACATCACTTGATATTTGCATTTATATGTTTTATATTTGCCGGATTAAACCCAACCCTATGGCAAATAAGTACGATAAAATTTTTAAAGAAAATATTGAAGCAATGTATCTGTCACTCAGTGAGAAAGTGCTTAACTTTAGACCGGAACTGGTAGAAGATGTTGTTGTTGACTTGCATAGAACTATTGAGCGATCACCTGACTTTTTAAAAAAAGTTAAAGAATCGCAGTTAAAGCCTTCTTTTTTACTTCATATTGAAATTCAGACGAAGGACGATAGTGAAATGTTGTATAGAATGAATGAATATCATGCATTATTGCTTCGAAAATTTAAAAAGAAAATTGTTCAAATTGTTATATATTTGGGCAAGGGTCGTTCCAAAATGATAGACAGTTATGACGACGGATTTAACAGATACTCCTTTCATTTGATCAACATACAGGATTTTTCCTATAAGACTTTTTTGGTATCTGACAGACCAGAAGAACTTTTATTGACCTTATTGACTGACTTCGAAAATGAAAAACCTGAAAATATCCTTGCTTTAATTTTATCAAGAGCAAAATTAATTACAAATGAAACTTTTACGTTAGATAAATTTGTTACACAGATGACAGTTCTATCTAAAATTCGTAATTTAGAGATAATTTTTAAACAATTAATTGAAACTGCTATGCCGTTAGAATTAAAAATTGAAGATACCCTTTTTTATAAGGAGGCAACTATGAAAGGTAAGCTTGAAGGTAAATTGGAAGGTAAACTGGAAGGTAAATTGGAAGGTAAATTGGAAGGTAAACTGGAAGTGATTATTGCAATGCTAAAAAA
>CAINVS010000064.1 GCA_903854205.1 uncultured Bacteroidota bacterium
ATTTTTTTTAATTTTTAATTGCACATTTATGAGTTTGATGCCAAAAACATTAAACTTATGCTAAAAGTTTAACAATGAAAAAATACTTAACGCCACTCTTTCTCTTTCTCGGAGTACTGGCTTATGCCCAACCCCCGAAGGGTTCAGGTCCGAATATTATTCCGAATCCCAGCTTTGAAATTGTTCAGGGTAAAAAACCCGCAGACGATTTGGACGGTTCAGGAGCATTCAGAATAAATATGGTGGATTGGAAAAGTCCTACAAGAACTACTCCCGACCTTAAAATTGTGCTTCCTTCTGAAATTGAAAAACAAAAAGGTTTTAACGCACCTTACAATACAACCCATACAGGTTATAAATGTGTTGCCATTCTTACTCACAATCCGCAGTCTGAAAGAAGTGATACTTATCGCGAGTATATTCAGGTAAAACTCCTCGAGCCAACAAAATTAGGTAAAGATTATTATTATGAATTTTGGGTCTGTCGGGATTATAATGCAAAATTTGCGTCCAACAATATTGGATTTGTACTTTCTCCGACCCCACTTTTCGAGAACAGTTATATGCCTTTGAGCAGTATCCAACCTGATTTTAATGTTTCGGAAATCATCAATAAAGATAATCGCGAATGGGTGAAATATTCTGGTATTATCAAATCAGCAAACCGTTCCATGTATTTTGTTCTTGGTAACTTTTTCGACAACGAAAAAACAATCATGCACCCTGTTAAAGATCCGGGTACTTTTGAAAACGCTTATTATTGGATCGATGATGTTGCATTACATCTTGTTAATCCTGAGCCCGATCCGATTCCTGAACCCCCAATAAAAGTTGGTGAAGTTGTAAAATTGGACCGCGTTTTCTTTGTGACTGCCAAATGGGACTTGTTACCTGCTTCCAACGAACAGCTGAATGAGGTTGTTGAACTGTTAAATACCCATCCAGGTATGGAAATTGCAATACATGGACATACAGACGACAAAGGCGATGACAACTACAACATAAACCTATCTCATAATCGTGCAAAATCTGTTTATAATTATCTCATCAAAACAGGTGGAATTGCTCCAGATCGTCTTAGTTATGAAGGTTTTGGCGAACGAAAACCTGTTGCAGACAATACTACTTCCGAAGGAAGACAGATAAATCGCCGTGTTGAATTTGTTGTAACAAAAGTTGGCGGCGACAACATTGAGGTGAAATATGACACAGACGTAAAACCTTATACAGATAATAAGTAATTATATCGTTCTAATTATAACTTCATAGCCCATGACCAACGTTGTGGGCTATGTTTTTTAGAAAAAAATGACCAAAACAGCTTTTCTGATATTTGGACTCCTGATGGAGACCGTTACTTTGTCTTTACAGATTTGGATAGCTATGTCGGCTCCCAATGCAGATATTTATACTCCATTGAGACTGACAACCTATTTCACAGTGGACAGCAATATGCTTTTATTGATTTACTATTTTGGGGTAATCAATTTTTTAAAAAACGGCAAAGGCTCATTTTTGACAAAACCCGAAACAGCAACTGCCTTTCTCACATACATTACCTTTGTCAGTATTGTTTATCATCTGCTTTTGCAGGATGTTTGGAATCCACAGGGCCTGCAATGGTGGGTAGGTGAACTTTTGCATTGGGTAAACCCCTTGATTTTCTTGATTTTTTGGCTTATATTTGTAGATAAGCAGCAATTGTCATTTAAAAAACTGCCCGTATGGATGATATTCCCAATCATTTACTTCTTTTGGGTGTTAATGTTGGGTGGGTTGGGTCTAAAATATCCTTATCCTTTTTTGGATGTCCCCAAATTGGGCTTGCTTTGGGTTTTCGTTACGGGCATTTTTTTACTGATCTCGATGGCTTTTATAGCCGGAACATATATTATAATGGGAAAAAAGATTCCAAAACTGTTTAATGTCAAAACGTCAGATACATCGGAAAATCATCCACATTGATATGGATGCTTTTTTTGCCTCGGTAGAGCAGCGCGATTTTCCGGAACTGCGTGGCAAGCCCATTGCTGTTGGCGGTGGAGAACATAGAGGTGTTACAACTACTGCCAGTTATGAGGCCCGTGTTTATGGTGTTCGTTCTGCGATGCCGGGCTGGAAAGCCAAACAGCTTTGTCCGCAGCTGATCTTTGTAACGCCCCGTTTTCAGGCATACAAGGAAGCTTCCAATCAGATTCATGCTATTTTTGAGCGTTATACCCATCTTATTGAACCACTTTCTTTGGATGAAGCATTTTTAGACGTTACGGAAAATAAAATGGGGGAACCGCTCGCGGTAGAATTGGCCAAAAGAATAAAAATAGAAGTTTTTGAAGCAACAGGGCTAAGCTGTTCTGCGGGAATTTCCTATTGTAAATTTTTGGCAAAAACTGCCTCAGATCTTCAAAAACCGAACGGGCTCACGTTGATTCATCCTGAAAAGGCAGAACAATTTCTGGAGGAATTGCCGATTGAGAAATTTTACGGAGTAGGGAAGGTGACTGCCTATAAAATGCAGCATTATGGTATTTTTAAAGGAGCAGATCTGAAAAACTGGTCAAAAATTGCATTAGCTAAGCGTTTCGGCAAAGTTGGACTTTTTTATTATGATATTGTCCGAGGTATAGACAACCGCCCCGTTCGCAATGACCGAAAAAGAAAGTCATTGGGAATAGAAAGAACATTGGATGAAAATATTTCTGAAGAACATGAGATTGAAGCCGTATTGGGTCGACTTTTACCGCGTTTTTATGCCCGTTTGCAAAAAGCCGATAACTTTGGCAGAACTATCACACTAAAAATTAAAACAGGAGATTTCGTTGTCATTACGCGAAGCCGTACCAAAGATTATTACATAAACAGTCAGGAAGAAATCAATGAAATAGCAATGCAATTACTTCGGGAAAGCCGCAATGCTTATGAGAATGTTAGACTGTTGGGCCTTGCAGCCTCCAATCTGCACAAAGCTGTGGATGATGATGCCGAGGAATGGATACAGTTGAAATTTGATTTTTAGTTATAATTGTTGTACCCTGAGATAAATTTTTGAAAGTTGTCAAATAAATGAGTTAACATTAAAACGAGCTTAATTAATTTACAATCAGTGTATTGGGTTCTATAATACTAATTTTGATTAGTTTTTAAATTAGTATTCTCCAATCTCATATCTCCAATCTCATATCTCTCATCTCATATCTCAAATAATGGAATTTATATACCGGGACGAATATTTTGTTGCCATCAATAAACCTAATGGTTTGTTGGTACACCGCAGTCATATTGCAGCTGATGCTTCTGAATTTGCCCTGCAGATTGTCAGGGATATATTGGGACGGTATGTTTATCCCGTTCACCGGCTCGATAGAAAAACAAGCGGAGTGCTGCTTTTTGCGCTCAGTTCCGAGATGGCAAAAGCCCTACAAAAGCTCATGGAAAGCGGGGCCGTACAGAAAAGGTATCTGGCAATTGTAAGGGGGTATTTTACCGATGAAATAAATCTTAATCATCCGTTGATTAATGAAGCAGGAAAAATACAGGAGGCCGAGACCCTCTTTAGAGGACTTAAAACCACTGAAATTGAACTTTCTTTAGGCAAATTTCCCACATCCCGCTATTCATTGATTGAGGCTTTTCCCCGTACCGGACGCATGCATCAGATTCGCAGACACCTGGATCATCTGCGACACCCGATTATCGGCGATCGCCCCTGGGGCTGCAATAAACAGAATAAACTTTTTTTGGAAAAATGGAATATGAATACAATGATGCTGCATGCGGAATCGCTTGTATTGCCGCATCCCGTTTCGGGCGAAATAATGACCTTGAGGGCAGATTTTCCGGGGGAATTTGAAAGAATGTTGAAGGAACTTAAATTTTAGAATTGGCATATCTTGTAAATAACAAAACCCGCTTTATGGTGGGTTTTGTTATCAAATTTTGGATTTGCTTAGGATATGCTAATATTTTTTCTTTTTTCAACGTCCACTTCCTTTGAGATTTTTGGTAGAATAATATGCAACAGGCCATTCTCATATTTACTTTGAACACTGTCCTCATTTACATGATCGGGCAGCGCAAAATTGCGCTCAAATGATCGGTAACTGAATTCCTTTCGGGAGTATCCATCTTTTTTCTCTTCCTTTTCTTCTTTAACTTCCGCCTTGATTGTCAGTATCCCTTTTTCAATACTTACATTGAAATCATCCTTTTTGTAACCAGGTACTGCCAAATCCAAATCATATTGATTTTCACTTTCTTTGATATTGATGGCAGGCAGCATTTCCCCGTCACGAAGTAAGGAAGGCCAAGCAAGTTCGCGATCAAACAAATCATTCCAAAATGATTTTTGCAGGGGATTGAGTTGGTGTTTTCTTTCTACGATTGACATAATTAGATTATTTTGAATTGTTAATAAATACTATTATTTTATAATTTGATACAAAAATCATAGTTTTTATTCAACATAAAAATGATTCAAGTCAAGCGTATAATTGATCTTATGCATTGCAGAATAATTTTTGCAGCACATTTATTTTGTAAACAAACTGCCTTCTTTTACTGGAACAGGAGCCGTTTCCTCTTTTATTGTACCATATATCTTAAGTTGAATGGTTTCCTGTTCCTTAGAATTTGAGTTTACTACTAACGACTTTGTAAACTGCCCAATTCTTTGCGTGTCATATTTAACTTGAATTTCTCCTTTTTCTCCGGGCATGATGGGCACATTTGTGAAGGAAGGAGAGGTACACCCGCAGGTTTTTTGCACATCATTGATGACCAAAGGAGCGTCGCCTACGTTTTTGAATCGAAAAATTCTCGTTCCGTCGGCACCTTTTAAGAGTTCTCCATAATTAATTTCAAGGGCTTCAAATTCAATTTTTTGAGCATAACTGTTCGCACTGCAGATTACCACAATGGCAAGAATAAAGAGTTGTTTCATTTTGATAAGTTTTTTGTGTTAACTAATTTATTAGTTATAGAACGTATAAAAAAACCGAGCGCTGCCCGGATAACTAAATATTTAGTTGAATCAAGCAAAAATAAGCCCCGAACTGATTCAGGGCTTATTTTTTAGCTGATTTAGCTAATCTTATTGGTTGAACAAGCTTTTTGGAGCTTCAGGAGTTGGAGCAGCTTCAGGTTTTACATCACCGAAGATTTTCAACTGAGTTGATGCGCCGCCAATAGCATTGGTAGTCAAGGTTACATATTTGGTAAAAGCACCTACCCTTTGAGTGTCGTATTTTACTTTGATCTCACCTGTTTCACCCGGCATGATCGGTTCTTTAGGGAAAGTTGGTACAGTACAGCCGCAGCTTCCCTGTGCGTTTTCAATAATGAGAGGAGCAGCTCCGCTGTTGGTAAATTTGAATACGCGAACGCCATCGGCGCCTTTTTCAATATTACCATAATTAACTTCGAGAGATTCGAATTTAATATCCTGAGCAAAACTGAAATTTACTGCGAAAAAGAATATTGCAAGAATTGAAAAAATGGTTTTCATATGAAATGTAATTTAGAAGATGTGTTTAAGAATTGAATATGTTTGTTTATAATTATTTTGCAGGAGTTACACCGGGTGTAGCCGGTACGATTGCAGGTTCTTCAGCTTTCACTTCACCTGAGATAGTGAGACGGGTTGAAGTTTCATTTACTGCATTGGTTGTCAAAGTGACATATTTAGTGAAAGCGCCTACACGCTGAGTGTCATATTTTACTTTGATTTCACCGCTTTCGCCTGGCATAATCGGTTCTTTTGGATAAGTCGGTACAGTGCAGCCGCAGCTACCTTTTGCTTCTTGAATAATCAGTGGGGCAGAACCTGAGTTGGTAAATTTAAAAACACGTTCACCATTGGCGCCCTTGTCTATTTTGCCATAATTTATTTCATTAGAGGCAAATTTGATTTCCTGAGCATAAGTACTGACAGTAAAGAACAAGAACATGGTTAATCCGCTAAGTAAAGTTCTCATTTTTGAATAGTGCTTTTAAGTTTTAAAATAATACAGATAAAATTAGTGTCTAACAAATTCTAAATGCCTGACGATCAAAATTATAATAAAAAAGGTATAGGAAAATAAATTTTTGGCTTTACAATATTACGATTTATATTTGTTAAATCTTCTTATATTTTGAGAAATTTAAACTAAATGTTTAGTTAAAATGATATTTTTCCGCAGAAATCACTTTCACCATATAATACCAACCTCCGTGCCAAAAAAATTATGAAGACGGAAAACATTTGAAAAAATAAAAAGTTTTTAGATAAAAGGCATCATGCAATATAGACTTAGCAAAAGTTTTTTTTGTACTTTTGCCACTGA
>CAINVS010000065.1 GCA_903854205.1 uncultured Bacteroidota bacterium
AAGGATTTTCCATTACAGGTAAAAGAGATTGCAAGGGCAATTTTGGCAGGGAAGATGAAATAAAATAAATACTTCCAAAAAATAATTTTTGAGAGTTTTGATAAAGACTTTAAGTATCCATGGAGTACCAACAAATAAAATAAGGAGCCGTCCATTTGGACGGCTCCTGTTGTTAAAAGATATCTTAATAATATTTGTATTGAATAAGTCCTCAGCACAGTTAAATCTCTCTCCTGTCAGGTTAAATCATCATGTTCCAGCTTATTGCTGCTTATTTAATTTTAATTTCCAAAAACTTGAATTTTTAACAATTACATTTTCAATAATGTCCTTTGAATTTAATTCCGCTAACATTTTTTCTCCTATTGCATTTTCAATGCTTAATAAAAAGCAAAATTCATCGGTTGTTAGTAAATTATAGAGTTTGAATAGACTTTCAGGCGGCATAACAATTTTAGATTTTTTTGTCTCTGGAATTAGCTCCCTGATTATTTCTTCAATTTCCTCGTAGGGCTTGTAACCAATGGATTTGTGAACTATTTCGCCGTCTTTTAAAAAAATTAGGGTTGGAAAAGTTTTAATTTCAAGTACTTCGGCAATTTTTAAATCGTCATCTAATAATTTTCTTCCGCTGTGGATTATTTCAATTAGGAGTAGTGAAGGATCCAGGCCACTTTCAAGGGCCGCCTTTTCGATGACATACCATTTACTGATATTCTTTTTTTCAATAAAAAGCATTTCCCGCAGTATTCTTAAAAAGGTTAATGCTTTGTCATAATCTTGAATCTGAGCTGCTTTAAATGCTAGAGAAGGCGGTAGTGATGAATCGAGGGGATCTTCAATCCATACATCACCATCCATAGGGACCTTATGTTTTTTTGAAAGTTCATCCCATAGTTCAGCAGCATCTTTTGGAGAATTTATCTTGCTGCTGCTATATTTTTCCCAACTGTGTAACAGCCCTCCCATGTGGTATGAAAAAGAAATACTGTCTTTATACTCAAGTATTAACTTTCTGATGATTGGTTGAAATATCCAACAGGTAGAACAGATAGGGTCAGTAAAATAAGCAATGTTGAGTTTCTTATTGCTATTTTTATTTAAATTTTCATCATCAGGAATCAAAGGGATATTTATTTCTTTTTCATTATCTTTTTCAGGATTCAAAAACCGATTTTTCAAGACTCTACCCAGTTGGGTATGATTCATAACTATCGGACTTCGAAGTGAATAGTATCTCGAGAAAGCTTCCTCCAAATTGTTTGAATTGAGCAATACTTGTGTCAGTTTTTCTGCATCGTTTATTGCATTACTTGTGCCGGCACTTGTAAACGGCAGGGCTAAATGGGCGGCATCACCTATAAGTACAACATTATCTTTGTGAAAGGAAGGTAAAAGATCAAAATCAAAGGTATTCCAAATGTAAGTATTTGAAAAATTGTTGGAATTTAATATCTGATGAACAACTTCTGGGAAATCTATCAGCAAGTTATGACAGAATAATTTTAAATTTTCAGGGTTGTTAATTTCAGACTGCTCTTCAAATCGGACATCGTATTGTATAAACCATACAATTTCATCATCATTTACAGGAATATAACCAAAAGACAGACCCTTCTCCCTGCTCTGATATTTCGTAAAAATTTTTGATTCTGAATTGATTTTAAATTTTGTATAGCCAACAATTTCTTTCACCTCTACAGCTGTAAATTCAGTTTTGCCAAATAGAGAGGCTCTTGTTTTGGAATTGCTGCCATCTGCACCTATAAAAAAATCTGCAGTTGCTGAAGTTCCATCCTGAAAGACAACTTTTTCAACCTGCCCGTTTTTATAAAGAAAATGAGAAAAGGATTTCCCGTAGATAAGGTTTGACGAATCGTAAAATTCACTTAGTGATGAGATAAGGTCAATTCTTTTGAGACAATACCATCCTTTAAGTGGTATATTTATCAATTCCTGTTTGTCAGGTAAATTGAAACTAAACAAATCAACTTTTTGCGGGGATAGTTTTATATCTTTTTTGATATAACTTTTCAGCAGCTCAATTGAATGCTCATTGATTAGAAATGCATGTCCCCGACCTTCTGTTTTTAGATTTCTCTCATATACAACTACTTCATAACCATTTGCTTTTAAAAAAATGCCTTGGGAAAGCCCTGCTATTCCTCCTCCTATAATAATTACTTTCATAAAATATTCTCAATCCTATTTAATGCTTCTTTTAAAATTTCTTCAGATGTTGCAAAACTAATCCTGATATACCCCTCTGCCCCTGGTCCAAACCATCTGCTCAGGCCGGGTACAACGGCAACTTTTGCTTCCTTTAGCAATTTTTGCTGAAATGCCTCTGAGGTCATTCCCGTATCTTTAATATTTACAAAGCAGACATAGCAACCCTCGGGGGCAATTGTGGATAAGCCTTTAATGGAATTTATGCGATTGGATAACAAATTTCGCATAGTGGTTAAGTGTGATAAAAAGCCATTTAGCCAATATTGAGATTTATTCAAAGCTGCTATTCCCGCAATTTGAGCAATTGAGTTTGCACCATGAATGGTAAAATGATGCAAAGAAAAATCTAAGAGTTTTCGAAATAATGCTGTATTTGCAGTCGCAACTGCCCCAATTCTTAGACCCGCCAAACCGTAAGATTTACTGAAACCGGTTACTGTTATAACAGATTGAGAGATTTCATCGGAAAGACTTGCAATGCTGCGATAGATGTGAGGACTGAAAACAATATCACTCCAAATTTCATCAGAAAGAATTATCAGGTTGTATTTTTTTGCAATGTGAGCCAATGTAATCAATTCCTCTGTTTTAAAAACCTTTCCAGTGGGATTGAGGGGATTGCACAGGCATATTAGTTTAGTCTTTTTAGATATAATTGATTCCAATTCATTAAAATCAACCAAGTCTTTTCCGGGAGGTATTGAATATCGAACTGGAATTGCCCCGACATCTTCGATGGAAAATTGGAACAGAAAATCAACCGGATCAAAAATGATAGCCTCATCCCCGGGTCGAAGTATTGTTTTACATACCAGATGTATTCCGAATGCGGCGCTGTCAACTGGCAGTATTTGATCAGGAGCTACGTTGAAGCTTCTTTTATTGAGGAAAAAGTTATGCAAAGATTCTTTAAATTCATAAATTCCTTCGGCAGGAGAATATGAAAAATAGCCACTTTTACAATATTCAGCAATTGCATCGACAATTTCAGATGCACAGGGGAAATCAGGATCGGCAGCAGTAAGTGGTATAACATCCGAGGGTACTGTTGCCCATCTCAGATTGTAAGCTCTCTTTCTTAAAACTTCTAAATTTACATTTTTAGAATCGAACATATTTGTAGATACGATAGAAAGCCGGGTTAGCTCAGTTTTTAAAATCAATTAAATAAACTGAAACAAGATAAACAATTTTTTAATTTAATTTAATGAGTGGAGCGATATATTGTTTTTTATGAAATAAAATAAAATTTGGCCTATTTGTGAATACATTATATGGGTCTTAGTGTTTACGTGGACAGGCTTTGCTGTCTCTATGGAATTCAATTGTTCTGATTGCAAAATTTCCAATCTTTGATTTGGGGCAAATAAACCACACATCTCAACTCCTTTTGTTTTTTCTTTTTAATAGTTGAAAGGTACCTGATTAAAGGTTTGTCTTTCTCGGAATATTGCCCTAATGAAATAATTTCACAGGAAGCGGACCAAACATTTTGGCTGTCACCTGATGTGATGCCTGCAATTATTTTTAAAATTGCATTCATATTTGTTTCTCAATCTTTTGGTGGGCCAATAGAATCAATTGTTTGTTAATGTTTCAGCTCATTTCTTAAAGCATCTATTTGTGCTTCTGCAAGACCGGTTAAATCAATAATTATTTGATTATCGTAACCTTTAATAATTCCATTTTTAGCGATGTTTTCAAGAACTTTAAACTCAGCTTCAGATTGCATAGAAAAAATTTCACTTGCCTTCAAATGTAAACTGTCCAGATAACGATTGTAACCGTATTGATCATCCTCCGGAAGTCGCATTATATCCAATACTTCACCGGCTTCTTTAAGGCCTTTTGCTTTGAAGCTGTCTTTAACCTCACTGTTTTTTAGGAAATAAATCCATTCATCCAAGGTATCTTTGGCGATGTCATTAAACTGATTTACTTTCAGTAAATAATACTCCGGAAAAATGTCTGAAACATTTTCTTTTAGGAATGTATTTTTCTGTTTATCAGATAGTTTTAATAAATCTTTTTGGTGCAAACCTCTAAAATCTGTCAGTCCTTTGTAGATATAATCTTCACCCTGTCCCAAGTCGAAATAGACAATATTGATAGAAATTACTTTTTTAATTTCCATGTATTTCTGACCAAGTTTTAAGTTTTCAGAAATTGCTTTTGAAACACCATAGGCCATTCTATGAAAAAAGTCAATTTCATAGCTGCTTTGTATTTCAATGATAATCAGTTCGTTTTTAGAATTTTTTGTTAAAATATCTACCCGATTGAATTTATTGTCTTCAAGTTCCTGATTGCTTTCGCTCTCCAGAATTTGTTCGATTTTGATATTGTCAAAGAGCAATTCGCTCAAAAAACCTTCCAAAACCACAAAATTGGCTTTGTTTCTCAGCAGTCTTTTGATTGCCCAATCGAATCGTATTAGTTTTTTGCTCATTGGATTATCGGCGGTTAAACTCATTTCTCAATGCATCTATTTGTGCTTCACTAAGTCCGGTCAAATCAATAATTATTTGATTATCATAACCTTTAATTATGCATTATTTAGCTATTTCAATAGCTTTTCTTTCCTCTCCTCTAAACTCAGCTTCCGATTGCATAGAAAAAATTTCACTCGCCTTCAAATGTAAACTGTCCAGATAACGATTGTAACCGTATTGATCATCCTCCGGAAGTCGCATTATATCCAATACTTCACCGGCTTCTTTCAGGCCTTTTGCTTTGAAGCTGTCTTTAACCTCACTGTTTTTTAGGAAATAAATCCATTCATCCAAGGTATCTTTGGCGATGTCATTAAACTGATTTACTTTCAGTAAATAATACTCC
>CAINVS010000066.1 GCA_903854205.1 uncultured Bacteroidota bacterium
GTGGTATCGCGGCGAACACCTTCGTCTTCGCTTACTATCCAACTTTTTTCTTTGCGTTTGCCATCCTGTACATAAACTTCATTTACGGAAACAGGCACAATTTGACTTTGGAACAATTTGTTATCCAATGCCTTGCCTGCTTTCACGTGAGAGTTATAGGCAAAAATGTCCTGATCTTCGCGGGAGATATTGTATTTAGTGGCTACAGCTTCTGCAGTGAGTCCCATACCTACGAGGTAGTCCGGGTGTTCGGTTGAAACGCCATAGTTTGGCGCCAGCTTGTAACCGGTCATTGGGATAAGGCTCATGCTTTCGGCGCCGCCGGCAACGAATACATGGCCCATGCCTGCTCTGATTTTAGCTACTGCCATGGCAATAGTTTCCAATCCAGATGCGCAATAGCGGTTGATGGTCATCCCTGCTACCGATTTGCCTAATGCTCTCATTGAGATCTGACGACCGATCTGCAGGCCCTGCTCCCCTTCGGGGTTTGCACAGCCGACGAATACGTCATCTACGAGTGTAGGATCTACCTCCGGCACTTGTGCCATCAGGTGTTTAATAACTTCTACGGCTAAATCGTCGCTGCGCATGAAACGGAATCCGCCTCTTTTAGCGCGTCCAACTGCGGTACGATAGCCTGCTACGATGTATGCTTCCATTTTGGATATATTAATAAATAAATTGTAAATTATGAATTTTCAGTATCAAGTATCAGGTATCAAGTATTAAGACTTTTTAACTTTACTGTCAATCAGTTTATTGGTCATTCTCTGCACCATTTCAATTTTTTTTAAAACATCTTCAGCTTTAATATCTTCAACTGTCTTAAACCGAATTGCTAAAAGAATCTGAGTTTCAAGCTCAAAAGAAGAAGCCAAAGCAACATTTAAAAAATATAGAAACTGCTCATCACTTTTACGACCACAACCTTCAGCTATATTAGATGGTACAGAAACAGCCGTTTTCAACAATTGACTGCCTAAACCCCAAATATGATGCTTGGGCATAGATTCAACCATGTAATTAACCTCTTCTGCAATATCCATAGATAGTTTCCAAATATTGAGTTCTTTAAAGTTATGCATTTTTTAATAGTTAGTTCTAATTTTCGGAAAGTCTTGATACCTGATTCATGATACCTGATACCATTTTAATTACGCAAAGGCTTACCCGTACTCAACATCGCCTGAATCCGCTCCAAAGTTTTTTGCTCACCGCAAAGACTCAGGAAAGCCTCACGCTCAATATCCAACAGATATTGCTCAGAAACTGTTTGAGGAGCAGAAAGATCACCGCCGCAAAGTACATAAGCGACTTTTTTGGCAATAACGATATCATGCTCACTTGCGTATTTACCAAGACGAAGTGATTCGGCCGCAACATTCAGTGCACCAAGACCGATTCGGCCCAAGACATAAATGTCATTGCGTGAAGCAGGCTGAATATAACCGGCAGCAGCTAAAGACAATACCTCGCGTTTAGCCTCCATCAAAGTACGGGTTGTATTGATACATACGCGGTCGATGCCCTTACGCAGATAGCCTTCTTTGAAAGCCTTAGGCGCAGAAGTAGCAACAGCAGCCATCGCAATAGTTTTGAATTTGTCAATCAGGATAGGCACCTGAGTTTCTTCTTTATGGAAGGCGTCAGAAGCACGGAGTGCAAACTCCTTGGTACCTGCACCGCCCGGAATAAGACCAACACCTACCTCAACGAGACCGATATAAGACTCGGCCGAAGCGACAACAGCATCAGCATGCATCGCCATTTCACAACCGCCACCGAAAGTATAACCCTGAGTAGCTACAACAACAGGAATTGTTGAGTAACGAACGCGCATGTTCATTTGCTGGAAAGCATGTACCGCCATGTTCAGCTCGTCCCAATCCTGCTCATAAGCCATACCGGCAATCAGCATCAGGTTTGCACCCACAGAGAAGTTTTGCGCATTATTGCCGATTACCAAACCTTTCCAATTGCCATCTTCTGCAATTTGGATAGATTCCATAATCCCGCGGACCACACCCTCACCAATGGTATTGTGCATAGAACGGAATTCGAGGCAGAGAACACCGTCTCCGATGTCGTGAAGTTGAACATCAGCGTTTTTCCAAACAATGGAATTGTCGCGGATATTATCAAGAACTATCGATTTTTCAGCACCCGGAACAGCCTTGTAAGACTTGCTGTTTTGGTCATAGTAATGCTTTACACCGGCTACAACTTTATAGAAACTTTCGTTGCCGGCAGCAACCATTTCTTTTACCCAAGCACCAACAGTCTGACCTTCAGATTCAGCCAATTCGATACCTTTTTTAACACCAACCATGTCCCAGTACTGGAATGGCCCTACCTCCCAGGCAAAGCCTGTACGAAGCGCATCATCGACACTGTAAAGGTTATCTGAAATTTCAGGAACACGATTTGAAACATATGCAAAAAGTCCCAGGAATGAACGGCGGACCAGTTGAGCACCTTTGTCTTCGTTGAATTTTTCATTGAAAAAGGTTCTTACTTTTCCGGAGAGACTGTCAGCCTGTTTGTTGGCTTCAAGAACAGCACTCTTCGATTTTTCCGAGGGCGCATATTCCAAAGTACTCAGATTCAAAGCCAATTTGATAGTTTTGCCTTTGGCATCTTTTTGATTGGTACGTTCGAAGAAACCTTTGTTGGTTTTGTTGCCGTAGAATTTGTTATCGAGCAGGAACTGCAGATATTTAGGCGTATAGAAAGTACCGGCCTGTTCGTCATTAGGACAGTTATCTTTGATACCTTTTATTACTTTTTCGGCAGTATCGAGACCAACGAGATCGGCCAATGCAAAAGTACCAGTGTTCGGACGACCGATTGCAGGACCAGTGAGCATATCCACATCTTCGATGGAAAGACCCAATTCTTCAGTCAATTGGAAAATTTTAGCCATGGCATATACACCGACGCGGTTCGCGATGAATGCAGGGGTATCTTTGCACAATACAGTTTGTTTGCCCAGGAAGACAGAGCCGAATTCCATGAAGAAATTCACAACTTCAGCATCAGTTTGCGGGGTTGGAATTACTTCCAGCAAACGCAGGTAACGTGGTGGGTTGAAGAAGTGTGTTCCGCAGAAATGTTTTTGGAAATCTTCGCTGCGTCCTTCACTCATCATGTAAATTGGAATACCTGAAGTGTTGGAAGTTACCAAAGATCCTTTTTTGCGGATTGCATCCACTTTTTCAAAGATTTGCTTTTTGATATCCAAACGCTCTACAACTACTTCGATAATCCAATCGCAATCGGCGATTTTACCGAAGTCGTCATCGAAGTTACCGATAGTTACGCGAGATGCATAATCGGCATCATAGAAAGGTTCAAGACCTTTGGCTTTAACAGCTGTTTCCAGCGCTGCCGCTGCCATTCTGTTGCGCTTGGCGGGATTTTTCTTATCCTCTTCGCTCAGGTCGAACGGTACGATGTCAAGCACTACCACTTCCAGGCCGATATTGGCAAAAAGGGCTGCAATGCCCATTCCCATTACGCCCGAACCCAGTACTGCTACTTTGTTGATTCGTCTGCTCATGCTTTTGGTAAAATTGTTTATTTGGTTAAAAATGTATGTAAATTGTTAATAGTTAATGGTTAATTAAAAAAGGTATCTGGTACTTGGTAGGGTACTTGGTACTTAGTTTTTAAATTTTTTCAATACCGAAACACAGGCCTGCCTTAATATTTCTACATCTTCAAAAACGCGCATCATCATTAGTGCACCTTCTATTTCCATGACACTTTGTTTGGCCAACTGACTTGCCATTTCGTCTGTACAGCCATCAGCTATAAAAATATGTTTAAATGCGGCTATCCAATCACTGAAAAATGCCTGAATGACCGATCGAAACTCTACTTCAACACTTATAGTCTCCAGCGTAATATTTCCAAAAAGACAACCTGCCAAATCCTGCGTAAATATTGGCTCCTGCTTAAGAAAGAAAGATTCCATTCGGGCTTTAGCTGAAATATCATCATTATAGGCCAAAGAAAAAATCTTGTTTTTATAATATTGGTGAAGGGTGTTCAAAACTCCCTGCATCAATGCTTCTTTTGAATTGAAATAATGATAAAAACTACCTTTCTGTAATCCGCAGGCAAGTGCAAGATCGTTCATGGAAGTACGGTTGTACCCCTGTTTTCTAAATAGGTCAATGGAAATTCTGACGATTTCTTGTATAGTAATTTTTTGCACTTTCGATATTTTTAAATCAATACAAATTTAATAAAAATATCTCAACCAAACGTTTGTTTGGTTGAGATATTTTTATTTTTTTTGTTTTTCAGCTAAGGAGTTACTTGCTGAAATTTTTCTGACAAGCAAATAGCCCAGGAGTAAAATCTGGGCTATTTTAAATAATTTTAATAATCTGTTTCCGGTAATTCATTCACGAAATCAGAAAGTATCTTGTGAATTTTATTAAAATCTTTAGCAATGAGCAAGTATTGATCATTCATGCTTTTTAAAAGCCCCCTCAAACTTACATCATCATTCACTTCTTTTAATAATTTTTTCTTTTGGTTTATAATTAGTTTCATCGATCCAATCATCTTATATATCTGATTTATTTTAGTAACCATCAGTTGAAAATCAGATGAATCTGTAAATTTTTCAGAAATATCTTTGGCATTGAAAGAAATGAGCATTTCGTTCAAGGAAGCAAGATTAACTCTAATTCCAGCGATAGTATTTGAATAGGATTGATCTAAAAATTCGGTTAATTTTATGACCCTTCTGTCATATCCTTGTAAATTATCCAATAGCACTTTTTTCAGTAACTTATTGTCGATTGTTCTTCCTCCAAAAAATTTATTAATTTCTCTTTCAAAAGCCGGATCAGTGACTTCATCGATAATTGAATCAATGGTGCCATCATCCATTCCCAAGGTTTCAAATTTTGTAATCACGCCATTCAATTCCCTTTTGTACTTTTCAAGTTTACCAATTTGACGATTAATCTCTGACTCCATTGCTATATGTTGATCTCCTAATCCATCTTCTATGGCAATAAGTAATTTTTGACCATAATTTGTTGTATTATCCCAACCTCTTTTAATTTTTCTTGCTGCTGCTTTAATGTTATATTCCAATTCTTCCTTAACTCTTGTCATTTCCTCTTCAATTTTTCTAATAACTTCCTCTCCAATAGAATCTTTTACTTTTTTGACAATAGCATCTTTGGCATCTTTAAATACATCATCAAGCATTCTGCCACCTATTACCATCTCACCACCTGCAAGAGCTGCACCAAAAGTTGAAGTGAAGTTTATATCAACGTATACTTTATCTCCTTCTCTTGACTCCTGAATTGTAAATCCCGCAGCTGCCCCAATTTGTGGACCAGCAGTAAATGTTAGCGAAACATATATTCCACCGGCATTTTCTTCTGCTTCACTTGGTTTTGTTCTAAAAACATCACCCCCAATTTTTCCTGTCAAACCAACTCCAGCAAATGCATAAGCCCCAGTTTTAGTTGCAATTCCGACACCAGCATAGGCATCAGCTTTAGCAAAAGCTCTCATAGCAAAATATAATTGGATTTTGATTTCATTTCCGGACTCCGTTGTAAAACTTTTTACGTTAGCACCAATTTTAGCATCAGCACCTACTTCTGCACAAGCAGCTGCAGCAACTCCAAAAACACCGGCTCTAACACTAGCTGAAACCTCTGCAAAAAACCTTTGTTCCCACTCTACATGTTTTCCTTTGATGGTTAAAATTGCTTCTCTACTTGCTCCTACCTCAGCATATAAACCTCCAAGCGAAGCGCCTACGCGGGCAATTTCCTGAGCAGCAGTTTTTATGGATAAATCACCATCTCCCATATCGTAATCAACTTCTCTTCTATCTATAGCCTCAACCCTAAGACTTTGACTAGTTGTCTCTACTTTTTTACCACTCGTTCTTAAGGTAATATCTAAATCATCTGTTATATCAACCTTTTTTGTAATTTGATTGCCGTGTGCTATAAATTCTCTAATTTTATCACTGCTAACCTGTGAAATTTTTTCTAAAGCACTTACCAAATCATCAGAGATTTTTGAAAGATTAGCACCCTGACTGTAAAGTTCCCAGGCAGCTTCACTATCTAAATCTTGAACCGATAAACTACCAAGATGGTAAACTAGATAGTTACCGGGCACATATATCTCTCTTAGATTTTCATTTAGTCCGTTGTTAATGGATGCTTTTTTTGAATCATTAAGTTTGCGGCGCAATTCTACTGTACGTCCCATAAATTTATTTTTATTTTAGTTTATATTTTATTTTAGTTCTTTCTTGAAATCGTTGATAATTTCAACTAAACTGGAATCTTTTATTTCTGATGAATATTTGTGGATTTTATCAAAAACTTTTAAAATCTCTTCTTTAATTTTTTCAGCTTTGTTATCACCCCGATCTACCATATCATTGTGTTTATCAATTTTATCGTATAAAGGTTCTAATTCTTTATCAATTGCTTTATCTATTTTTAGTAGCATTGACAAATGTGTTTCTATTTTTTGAATTGAATTGTTAAACTTTATCAATTCATCATCTGTAGAATCTTTTAATATCTCAAAAGATTTTGTCCATATTTTTATATCCTTGTAAAGTAATATAGCAGGCTCTGAATTGTATTGTTTTTGGATTTCTTTGAATTCTGATATTATTTCTTTTGCTGAATTTTTTAAAACATCAGGAGAAAGTGAATCATTAGTTTCATCATCTTCATCATCTTCGTCAACTTCTTCGATAGAATCATCAGGCAAAGCAATTTCTTCCAATATAACATCTTCAGCTTTGTCTTCTTCTAACTCTCCGCCAGCTCCTATCTCAAGATTAAATGGCAATCCTTTAAATGCAAATTTTTCAATTTGTTTTTTCATTAGGTTCTTTTTAGCAGAACCTTTTTCAGGTAATAAAACGAGCGTAAACTCCCCCTCATTATTTTTTTTAACAAAACAATCCCCTAAACAAGTATTTTTTTTATCCTGTTTTAGGTCCTCTTTGATCATTTTTATCCAAGCTGAAGTATGATTTCCAGGAATTATGATGGCCATTTTTTTACCAGGTAAATCAGAAAATTCATAGTTTGTTTTAATAAAAAATCGAGTTGCATTTTCTTCTGAAGTATATCCAGATACCATTGTTTTTAATGCTGGTTTCAAGATTTTTTTATACTTTTTGTACTCAATTTTATTTTCTATTAGATCTTGAGGTTCGATTTTTTTAATTTTCATAATTTAAAAATTTTGTTTGTTGTTATTTGTGAGTAAATTATTGTAAACATAAAATTATTATGTATTGTTAAGTGAAAATGGAAATGTTTTTAAAGATGCAAAAATAAATCTTAGCTCATTTATTTTTTTGTGTTTTTTTTTATAAAATATTTAGTTATGAAATCAGCCTTATCTTTTTTAAGAACATGATAACAATAAATGTTGTTTCCTTACCTTTAGCGTGTCGCAGAACAGGTTTTGCAAAAGAAATTACATTAAATTACTCGACTTTTGTTAGCGTGAATATTTTATTTTTAACCTTTAGAATTTGCAACAATAATCTATAAAGAATTCAATCTTTTTGAATGGTATTGCATAATTTTGTTGAAATAAAAAAAGTTATGAGATTTACAATAATGTTGATAATGGCAACAGTCTTACTATCCTGTAAAAAGGATGAGCTTAAAAAGACAGCGGAAAGACTGGTAGGTGAATGGGCTTGGATTCGTTCGACGGGAGGGCTTATTGGCACGAACATTACGCCAAGTTCAGAGGGTTATAACGAAAGTTATCTGTTTCAAAAAAATGGAATTTTTACGCACTACAGAGATACGGCCACGCTGCACAGTAATTTTTACTGGGTAGAAAAAGGTACTTCTATCTACAAAACCGGAGAAGTTGACCTGCTGATTCTTGGAAATCAGGATCATACTATAGTAAACAGTACCTTCTCTCTTGAATTCAATGGAGAGAATGGATTGATTCTAAAAGAAGAATGCAATGACTGTTTTGAAATAATTTTTACCAGAAAGGATTAATTCCTAACGGGCTACAGAATATCATTACAGAGCAGCAATGGATTATTTGAGTTTTTTTCGCCAATTTTCGACCTTAAGCGAAAGCAGCTATGCCTTATTTTTAGATAAATGCAAGAAAAAATCGGCTGATCGCGGTGAAATTCTCTTAAAGGAAGGGGAAGTTCAGAAGGAGATGCTTCTAGTTTTGGAAGGTGTGCAAATGTCATTTTACTATCATAATGACAAACAGCATATTATCGCTTTTTCTTATCCGCCATCTCCCAGCGGAGTACCTGAATCATTTTTCAGTCAGCAGCCCTCCCGATTTTGTCTGCAGGCAATGACCGCCAGTAAATTTTACGTAATCAGTTATTCTGATATTCAATTTCTTTTGGAAAACAATAAGGAATGGGGAGTCCTTTTCAGAAAAATGACTGAGGCTGTTTTAGCAGGAACAATACAACGCTGTGTTGAATTGCAGGCCTATTCAATGGAAGAGCGATTTATTGCTTTTTCAAAGCGCAGTCTGCCATTATTTCAGATTATTCCGCATAAATATCTGGCAGCTTATCTCAGTATTTCCCCAACCAATTTCAGTAAACTATACAATAGAATTAAGATATAATTGACATTTACCTTTTTCAGTTACCGAATGCTAAAGCCAACGACTCAGTAAGGCTGCCTCAGGAGGCTGAAGCATCCTTTCCCTGACAGTTACTCGGATTTTTCTGTTCCCCGGTCACTGGTTATTGTTCACAGATATTCAGCTCAAGACGTTCGACCGAACGTCTCTTCCTTTTATCTTTTATCTTTTATCTTTTATCTTAATTTGCATCAATCACAATACCCGTCCCCGTTATCGTTGAATTCAGAATTGGACTTCCTTTGTAAAGTAGATCTCCACTGCCGCTAATCGTAACATTCAATTGAGAACTGGCTCTGCACTCTACATTTCCGCTGCCGCTAAGTATTGCAGTTGTATTGGCGGAATTTACATTAAATGCCCTATAAATGCCGGATCCGAAATTAGTCACATTCTGAGTAGGCGCAAATCCACTGAGATTAAAATGTCCCGATCCTGTAAGTTTCATATCCACCTGACCGCTTTGCAGATCAAGGTTCATATCTCCCGAACTGGTCAGTTCACAAGCCATTTGTCCCGATTCCAAATCAAAGGTAATATCACCGCTGCCTTTATTTTTCATTTTTGTAAGTCCGTCCACTAAAAAATTGCCAAGACTTTTAATATCTCCGCTACCATTCAGGTCAAGAGTTAGTGTATCCAAGCGCAGTCCTTCAGACTGAATAACTGTTAAATCACCGCTTCCTGTGATTGCAAAATACTTGGCAACAGGCACAGAAAGATAAACTGTCAGTTCAAATTCTCTGTAATTGCCCTGTTCCAGTTCAATTTCCAGGATGCCTTCACTGTTGACATTCAGTAAAAGCCGATCAATAATATTCTGATGTCCTTTTGCTACGACGGTTTGAGCAGAGCCCAAAACCACCACGACATCAAAAGCACCCATAGATTTTACGCCGCTGAAAGCTGACTCAACAGTCAGACTTTGTTCAACAATAGACCCCTCACCTTTTATACAGGCTGAAAGAATAAATATTATCAGTAATGCTGAACTGAAAAGCAGTCCGAACTTATTTAAAATGATTTTCATAATATGTCAGAAAATTAGCAGCTGAATACAAAAAGGAAATCTTACTTTCAAAATTACAAAAAAAATCTGCTAAAGTTGATCTAAACCAATATTTTTATAAGTAACAATATTGATCTTTGTCACAAATCCAATAAAACTATGAAAACAAAGATTCAGGAATGGCTTCAACGTATCGATCAGATTACGGCTGCTTTTAACAGCTATTTTGGTCAAATGACCAATGAACAGCTCAATAGGAAGCCCAATGCTGCTACCTGGAGTATTGCGCAAAACATCGACCATCTGATGGTGATTAACAACAGTTATTTACCTGCTATTGAAGAAATTAGAGCCGGAAAACAAAAACTGGTCCGCTTATCTAAATTGGATTTCATGACCCGTTTCTTTGGAAATTTCATTCTAAAGTCGGTGGGATCTTCCCGAAGACGAAAAATGAAGACTTTCCCGGTTTGGGAGCCTTCGAAAAGCGATGTTGAGGGGGATATTTTGGCCAAATTTGCCGAACATCAGGAAAATCTGAAAAAACTTATTGCCTCCTCTGAAGATTTGTTGACAAAAGGTACACTTATCGCTTCTCCTGCCAATAAAAACATTGTATATAAATTGGAAGTCGCCTTCGAAATTATTGTCATGCATGAGCAAAGACATTTGGCACAGGCTAAAGAAATTCAGATTTAATAGACAAGTCATATTAATCTCAAATCTCAAATCTCAATTTACCTCACCAACACAAAACCCGCCCATAAATCCGGTCTATCCGCATACTTCTTGCGCATTTCTTTCTGCGCCTTTTCGAAGGAAATGACAGCATCCTTTGTTTTGGCCAGATCAGAGTAGAAGGCAGTCATCAGCTCCATTGTTTCTTTGTCGGGTACAGACCAGAGCGAAACGACAATCTGATCCACTCCTGCCAGTTTGAATCCGCGTTTAAGGCCAAAAACGCCCTCGGTTCCTTCTATTTTGCCAAGACCTGTTTCACAGGCTGAAAGCACCACCAGTTTTGTATTTCTCAAAGGCAGATTGGATACTTCCAAGGCCGTGAGAATGCCGTCTTCACCTGTTTTGGAGATCATGCTGTCAGGTTTTCCTGTCCAGCTGTAATTGGCGCCGGCGAGGAGCAGTCCGCAGCGGGCCATTGGATTGTCTGCATCGCGATAGATTATGCTTTCTTCCCCAAAACCTTTCTTTTTTTCTTCAACTTCGGGAAAAGCAAAACCGTGAGTGGCAATGTGCAGCACGCTCGGTGATATAGCCGTTTCTGATTTTAGTTTATTTTCAGAAGCATTCTTATTAGAAAATGCCCTGATTTTCCATTTATTTTTTTGGAGAATTTTCTGAATGGCCTGTTGCTCGGTTTTTGTCCCAGGCAGATATTCCATGCGGCTTTTGTTAGCTGAAGATCGTGAAATATTTTCCGCCAGGGCAACGTCGTCAATAGTAGGTTCTGCCAAAGTATCTGCATTCCTGGGAATTTCATCGTAATTTACGCCGCCAAAAACCAGTACTGAGTTATCAACTTTAGTCTGTTTTAAACCTTCAGCCAAATAGCGTGTGGTAGAGAGTTGATGAAGGCTGTATCTTTCGCTTAGGTAAACACAGTCTGCCGTTTTTGTCACAGTTTTGCTGATATCCCCCCGCTTTGTTTCAAGGGAGGCAATGTCATTTTCCTTACCCTTTCCGCAGAGGGCTACAAAAGAAATATTATTCAAATAACCATCGGGACTGTAATAAATGGTATTCACACCCTGAAAAAGCGAATCCATCGGCTCCCAAATCAGTTTATACAATTCAGTAAAACCTTTTCCTGCAGGAATAGCGCTAATTGCCTGTTCTGAACCCAGCTTCACCAGTTTTGGAAATTCATATCCCGATCTAAGCACCAATGCCATGTAATAATATTGAGCGTCCTTCTCATTGTAAAATCTGGCATATTCTATCGCGGCCTCATTTACAGCTAAAGCAGACTGTACTTCTTTCCAAGTAATTTGGAATTTTCTTTTGGATGCGGCATATTCGCCAAGTCGGGTTAGAAGAATTTTATCAAGGGAATCAGCTTCGATTTCTATCCTGTCTAAAATATCTTTTTTATTAAATCCTGTTGAGACAAGGTGATTATGAAGTCTGCGTTTCTCTTTGAGCTTATCATAAATTTTTGCAGTTATTGGGTCAGTTGAATTTGAGACTGCATCGGCAATCTCACGAGAAGCTTCCAAAAGTAATCCTTTGGAAATCAAGCTAGAATTGTAACCCAATCCTACAGCAGAGGGCAGTTCCTTAAAAGCAATAGCTGAGAATTGATGAAGGTTTTTATAAAAACCTTTTTCTTTCTGCCAATAGGCTGCTTTGCCCTTATCTGGAAGCCAGGAAAAGTAGCTTAGGAGATTTTGATTGTTTTGCTCATAACATATTGAATACAAACTGTCTGCTAAAATATATTGTCTGGTCTTCTGATAATGCTTTCCGAGATTAGTGATATTTGATATCAAAATAGGGTGTCTTAAACCCCAAACGGAACTAATTATAGAAATTGATTTTTTGAAATATTGTTCAGCTTTTTCATTATCTTCAGAATTTGAGTATAATATTCCAAAATGTTCAAGTACAGATGCATAGTCTGGATGTAAATCGCCTAAAGTTTCCTTGTAAATTTCTAAAGATTGTTGATAATATTTCGATGCTTTATCTACATCACCCATATCTGAATGTAAATTCCCTAAATTATTTAAAGTTAGCGCGACTGAAGGATTTTTTTCACCTAATGATAATTTCCGTAATTTTAAAGATTCAAGAAAAAATGAATCAGCTTTATCATAATCTTGTTTAATATGGTTAAGATTCCCAAGATTATTCAGGCATGATAAAAGATATGGGTGATCATTGTTTAATACTTCTTTTGATAATTTGAGTGCTTTTTGATAAAAAATATCACATTTATCAGTATCACCCATTCTACAGTATAAATTTCCCAAATTATTTAAAATAGATACGTAGTCAGGGTGATTTGAGCCTAAAGACTCGTATCGAATATCATGAGAATTAAGTAAATTTTCTTCAGCTTTTTTAAAATCCCCTGTTTCAATATATAGATTTCCTAAATTTTCAAGAATTGTTGCATAATACGGATGCATTTCGCCTAATAAATCATATCTAATTTTTTTTGTCTGAAGATAAAAAGCTTCAGCTTTTTCATATATACCTAAAGAATAATATAATAAACCGTAATTTTCAAGAAGTATAGCATATTCCGAATTTTTATTTCCGATTAATTCCTTGATAACCATAGATTTTTCATAATATTCCAAAGCTTTTATAAAATCAGAGCATTCATAATATAACAGACCCAAATTACCTAGAATCAGAGAATATTCGAAACTATTTTCACCCCTCACTTCCTTAACTATACTCATAGATTCAAAATATCTCAATTCTGCATTTTTATAATTACCTATTTGGAAATACAAATAACCTAAATCAGATAAAACACTTGCATGTTCAATATTTTTTGCACCCAATATTTTTTTCTGAACATTAATACATTTTAAATAAAAGTATTCCGCTTTTGAATAATTACCATAATCAGCGTATAAATTTCCTAAATTATGTTGAATTGAAGCACAATCTACATGAGCTTCACCAAATAATTTTTCTTTGCTTTCCAATGCTTTGATCCAATATTTTTCAGTTTGTATAAAATCTCTCAGATAATAAAAACTGAGCCCAATTTCATTTAAAATTGATGCGTATATGAGGCTTTTAGGTGCTTTATCCTCTTGAATTTTCTCGCAATTTTGTAAATAAAAAATTGCAGTTTCATATTCACTTATGTCCAGATAAATTAAACCCAGATTGAATAACAATCTTGCATAAACAGTATCCGTCACATCCAATGTCTGCTCCCCTTTTTTCAGCATGGCCAAAGCATAAGGCAACTGATCTTTTGAATTCATTTCAGATTGATACATACTGTCCAATTCATTCAAACTGTAACGGAGCAGTCTTTCAGGGATAGAATCTTGAGCAGACAATCCGTTCGATAAAGTAAGTACAATTATTAGGGGCAATAAAAATTTCATGACTAATTTTAAAGTTTATTTATCTGTAAATAAAACAATTATCTATTCATCTAAGTTATGTTTAACGCAAAATAAGAAACTAGAAAACAGCTCATTTCTCTTATCTCAAGTTTACAATATAATTAATCTTTAATTGAAAAAAAAAAGCGTTCAAATGAACGCTTTATTAAAATTACAATTTTATATTTATTAATCCAACTTCATATAAATATGATTTTCCACGCAGTATTCCAAAAGTAGGAATTTCTGCATTTCGAGACCGAAGGATTTTATCTCCTTTTTGAGTTGCTCTATTTTTTTATTGATTTCTTTCTTCTCTTTTGAAGATGCAACTGTAAAAATATTACTGAATTGAGTTTCCAAATTTTCAGTAGCTGTATAATAAGTACTCAAATAAGACCAGACATAGTCACCCTCTGGTAAGTTGGACAATTCAAAACGATTGCTTTTATTTATTTCTTTAAAAATAGTTTCACCTGTATTGCTATTAACAATCTCAATTGGGCCTTGAATCTTTGTTTCTTTGTTGCCAATAATGAAATGAATAATGGTATCTGCTACCATCATAGAATCATAAGGATAATAAAAATCATGTTTATAATGCGCTTCTATACCACGAGTACTGGAGCCTTTCTGTGGTATAGAAGCAGTTTTTTGGATTGGATCTTTAAAAGCTACATCAGCAAAACCTCCGCTTGAAGATTGTTTTTTCTTTTTGATCAGATCAGTAATATTAGCATGCGTATATTTCTTTCCTGAGTGTAATTCCACTACGATAACATCCTGACGGGCAATAACTAGTGCGCCAACCTGAACATCAACAATATCAGCAACTTTTATTACAGAAGATGCTGAACTTTCTGTAAGTATGGCCGAACCGATTTTTACGGTACCTTTCTTTACTTTTAATAGGATATCCTGTGCAGAAATTACTGGAGCTGAGGCTATCAGTAGTAAAATCATTTTAATAATTGTATTAAATGCTTTCATTGATTTTTTTCTTTGTGCGGGATTTAAAATATTTTTCCAATTTTTTATAATAAGGTTGAAACATTTCACTTAATTCTTCTAAAACAAGTAACTGCAGCATAGTAGTTCCCATGGTAATATAAATTCCCCGTCGCATCATTTCAATTACAAAAAACAGACTGAGAATCGATAAGGTTCCAAGTATAAACAGTTTTATAAATTTGTTCATCGACCCAAAAAGAATAAAGGTCAGATAAAGCAAATATACCAATTGCTGTATAAAGTTAAACCAAAATCCGTTTATTTCAAAAAACATGCCATCCCTATGCAGAAAATTTTCTACTGCATTGGCATGAATCACCGGGCCGGGCATAGTTCTTTCTCGGCCGGACATAGCAAGAGGATCTACCGGCACTTTGAATTTATCTTCAATATCAAATTCATTGTACATATTTCCAAATCCCAAATGACCTATAATCAAGGCTTTGCCTTTGATGAGTTTTTTCAGTTCAGCTCTTGTAGCACTGTCTGGTTCAATAAAATCAATTGCTTCAATGGCTTTGAAATTTATGTCATAAAGTTTGTTCAGATCATCCCGCCAGTCGCAAAATCCTATTCCGTATGCACTGTAATGAATTGGAAATGAATCAAGTTGGCGCTTCATAGTTTGTACCTTTTCAGAAACTCTAACTGCAATTTTATGCGCAAAGGTGCTATCAGAATTTTTGTAATAACGGATGCTGATCTGTTTCGGAAAAAGCACAGTTCCCCTCTCTCCTAAATTCATAAAGTTGGCGTTGCTGTCAGGGGTATTATCAAAGGCAAAAATCAGGTTCCCATAATAAGCTGCCGCTTCAATGAGTTCGGGACTTCCTGTTTTTAAACTGTCTATGCTGAATTCATGGTCTATTGCCATTACCTTTGGTTCATAGTCTTCCAGGCGCAGGAGTAGTTCTGCCAATTCCAATCTAAATTTATCCTTATTCAGGGATCCTGTATTGATCAACAGCACGGATTTTTCTCTCCTAAAATGAGCAGCCTTCTCAAAATTGCTTTTTTCTACTACTCTGTAATAGAGATCATTAAATGTAAAGTCTGCACTACCAATCTCCTTCACGGTGAACAGTTGCATGAAAGTAGTGCTGAAAACAGCCGTAATAGCGGCAAACAAGAGATGGAATGCCAAATAAAAAGCCAATATTTTAAGCAGATTGGCCCGGGTAAACAATTTTTTCTTTTGCTCTTCCATATGTTTTGGCTATTCCAATTCAATAAAAATGTTTAGGCTTATACAATACTCCAAAAGCAGTATCTTCTGCATTTCAAGGCTAAAATTGATTATAGTCTGTTTATACGCATTAATTTTTTTCTTTAGTTTTTTGCACTCCTTTCCTGACGGAACAATAAAACTGTTTCGGTAAATGGATTCAATACAATGATTGTCTTTGCTATAAGCGATTTTGTAGGCCCAGGAATACTCACCTTTAGGCAATTTATTTAATTCAAATCTGTTATTAACCGGAACTGAATGATAAACACTGTCCTTATTCTTTAGATTTAGAACAAGGACTTTTCCTAAAATTTTTACGCTATTATTGCCGATGATAAATGCTGCTCTGCTATCAATAAGCTTCATGTTATCTAAGGGGTAGAAAAAATCTGCATCATATTCCTTTTCCGTACTTCTTATACTGTAGCCTTTATTGGACATCACGGAATGCTGCATTGGATCCAAAAAGGTAACGCTTGCAATATTGCCCTGTCCGGCCTTCTTTTTTCGTTCAATCAGTGCTAAAATATCGGCATAGCTGTATGTATGGGCAGCAGGCAACTCAACAACAACCACATCCCTGCGTACGAGCAGCAGAGTTCCGGGGTAAACTTTCACTTCATCAGTCTGCTTTAAAGTCAGTGAACTTGACTGTTCACTAATGACCGTTGCACCAACTTTAGCTGTTCCTTTTTTTACTTTGAGGAGCAGGTCCTGTGCACTTAGCGGGCAAATCCAAAAAAGGAGTATTGAAAATAAGCAATTTTGAATTAAGGTCTTCATTCTTCATATGTTAAGTACCGACTAAAAAGGCACCTTCGGATAAGGAATAAACTCTCCCGCAATATTTACCAGTGCCGGAGAAATAACAAAGGCCAAAGTTACCATAATAACGGCATGCACCAATGCCAATTCCATATCATTTGCCTCCAGGGCTTCCATTTCATCGGCCTGTGTGAGGGTGCTGATAATTAGAAAACCGATATGAAAGAGGATTAGGGAAAAAATCCACATACCGATAAAAAAAGCACCGGAATAGAGCAAAGCCATGACATAATCCCGCTGATTGAGGAAAAAATTCAAGGCATCGGAAGTAATATCGGCAATACCGTAGAGATTGATGGAGGCCGCAATAAGTGCAGATGTACTAACGGTAATAAATGCCGGCGTATGCGGCTCTCCACCCTTGAATCGCATTTTTACTACCTGAATAAAGCTGTATAGGTAGACAATACCGAAGACGGCAAGCAGGATGAGGTCGATAAGTTTAAAAAGCATAGTTTTATTTATTTTAATACAGAGTACCAGGTATATAAACTAACATTATATGGATAAATTCCGGGAGGCATGACTGCCGTCAGCTCCCAAGTATAATATTTTTTCCCATTTTTACCTAAAACATAAACACCGTTACCAAGGGGTTTGGGACTGTAAACACCAAGTATGGAATGCCCCGCAGCTACTGAATTCAGGATCGTAACGTCAAAATTCATTCCTGATAAAATGGTATAGGCAAAAAGTGTTCTTGTGTCGCAATCTCCTTTTTTTGTATCAGCAAATTCCGTCGGTGAAAATACGGCAAAAGGCTCTATGTCATTACAGCAGCCTCTTCCGTCGGGGCGAACGCTGCAGTCATCGTAAAATTTACCAAAACTTAGCCTACATGGACATCGTACAATATTTCCCATAGTTACGAATGTGTAAGGAATTGTCTGAATAGAACCGACAACAAATTCCAGGGTTTGCAGATAATCTAAATTTTTTGCAACAGAAACCTGTTTATAGGCCTCAATCATATTATCCAAAGAACTGCGGTCGTTTTCAAGCAGTGCTCTGTAAACCTGTTCGACATCTTCAAACAGCAGCTTATTACGGTTTGACACAGATTTTTCATAATCAGTTTTTTTTAAACGAAATTCTAAGGTTGCCAGACCAAATCTGTAAGGATCTATCCAATTCCAGATATGCAGTTCTGCATCCATAATTTTCTCTTTCTTTTTTTCTTTTTCCTTTTTTGGTTTCTTTATTGTATCTTCTTTGATTGTATCTAAATCAACCAGTACAATCAGACCGCGTTCCAGCGAATCCATGCGCGAAAATCGCTCTTTGATCAATTGATTATTAAATTCCCGATCAAAAAACTGTATCAGAGATACCAATACAAGCAACCCCAGTAATCCCCAAAACACAGCGTTTCCCAATCCAAAAAGTCCGTTCAGCTTAGCCATAGATTATGCGGTTTGGTGATCAGACTCGGTCAGCGCATCCAACTGCATGCCAAGAAGTTCCCTTTCTATATGCTTGCAGGCATCTTCTGTCATGAGGTGATGATAATGGGAAATCGTAATTTCGTGCAGTGCGAGTTCACGAACGTAATAACTGTCAAAAATGCGTCTGCTGCGGTAAGTGAGCAACAGCGGTATGGTAAAAATCAATACAAAAACGATATCTACTGCAGTTTTCCACCATCCCAATCCCATAGATAAAACATTTATGGAAAGCAGAATTGAATTGGAATTTAATATCCAAAATCCTTTTTCGTCGGGAGAGAGTGCATTTTTAATCAGCCAGGAATCGGGCTGATTCACGTAAATTTCCCTGATCATCTCAAAAGACTCATTCAGCTGTCCGCTGAAAAGCAGGAGCTCTATTCCATTGGCAAAGAATATAGCCAGAAAGGCAAAAAAGCCAAGTTTTAATAGAAAGGTGATGCGCTGTACAAAACTCGGAAGATATCGGCCTTTTGTTTCGGCATGCTTACGCAGTCTGTCTTTTTTATCATTTACAATTTCCTGAAATTTCAGGTCTTTTACAATCGTATTATCATGTCCATGATAGCTTTCATAGGCAAGTTCATGATCGAAATGGAAAACACCCAGTTTAGTATGATAGGCATTAATCGAAGTTATCAGCATCAGTCGGCTGAGATTAAATAAGACAAGAAATAGGAAAACGGCAGCGGATGAGGCAATAATAATATTTTTGAAAATAAGTAAACAATAAATAAACGTGGACAATGAACCTAAAATGGAAATAATAATAATCATAAGTCCCAAAATACTGAACACAAGCAGTTCCTGATCCTTTTTTGTGGGATCTGTTTTTTGAAGGAGACTTTCGTCTATCAGTATTATATGGAGTTGCATCATCAGAAATTAATAATTTTTATTTCAACCCTCATATTTTTATTATACCTATTGTTCCAAGTATCTGTAACATATTCATCTTTTGGAACAATTGGAAAATCGCCTTTAAGTCCGACGGCCTCAATTCTTGACGCCTCAATTCCCTTGGAAACAAGCATGTCTTTAATTTTATTTGCCCTTTTTATATCTAAATCAGGTACCACAGGAGTATCACCATTGACATGCCCTTCAATTCTGATACGAAGATTTTTATTTTTGTTGAGCAGCAGCACGAGGTTATCAATGACCGATGCGGAATAACTTCTCAATTCAGCTTTGTCGCCATAGAAATAAATCTTTTCGGCAAAGCAGTTTAAATTTGATTTTAATTCAATAATTTTTAATTCACTCTCCAAACTGTCGGACTTTGCTTCTGCTTTTCCTTTTTCCATTTTTAGTCTTTCAATAATAATTCTAAGACTGTCATTTTTAATTTTAAAACTGTCTCTTTGCGTACAACAGTCTTGATTTTCAGTAACCTGACTTCTTTTATTGCAGCTTTCACATTGTTTAAGCAACAAGAGAATTAAACACAAAAACAAAATCCATTTAAGTACATTCCAAATATTCAGCAAACACCCTTTGGGGTTAGATAAATTGATAATACTATTTTGGCCGAATAGGCTGATAGGAAGCTTTGTCCGTACTTTCCCGATAAAATCGGCGTTTAATAAACCATAAGTTTTTCCGTTCTGCTCCCAGGATTTTAAAACTTCAACGTTTTTCAGGACAACCTGACCAAAATTCACAAGAATATTTTCTTTAATTGCAGAATTTCGGGTTTTGAACAGTTGTATATTGCTTATATTATGTAATAAAAGACTTTCAGATTCGAGATATTCCTCAGGATTATAATCATTCAACAGCTCAATGTCCATTATTTCACCGGAATAGAGATGTACTATATCCTTCCCGTCATCAGGAACATGCTCTCCCGACAAAAAAGGAGCTGCCTGATTTGTGTAATAATAGCCCGTAAATTTCCCTTTAATTACTTTTCCTTCAAGCATATTCTAGGCTTTATCGCTCTCGTCACTGTCTTTAATGTATTTTTCAGGATTTTCTTTAATATCCTGTTTTTCCTTTTCTGCAAAGGTATCAATTGCTTCTATTGCATTCTCCAACTCCCGTTGATTCTGCCTTTCAATGATTTTAATAATTCTGTTCGGATTATGATTTGTTTTGAATTTGGTAATTTTCTTATGCTCATTTTTAACATGTTCAATACTGATCCCCTGTTTGGTTTCGAGAATCTGATTGATATTCTCTGACATATAGTCGTAAGGTCCTTTTACAAGCATGAGTTTCAGCAGTACCGGAGCTATTTCGAGCATCATGAACAACAATCTAACCATCCATATGGGCCAAAAAGCAGATCCAAAAATTTCAATTTCCTGACCTTTTACTATCTGATTGGTTGAAGGATCAAATTTCGGAACAGATTTTCCATGACCTGAAAGTCTTTCCAACATCATTATCTGATCTAAGAAACCGGGGGTTAATTCCTTGGTCTCTTTCATCACAGAGTCCTGAAGTTTTTTTATTTTATCCTTGTTATCAGACCTGCTTTTTTCAAGAATTGCGAGTTGAGCTCTCAATTCATCAAGTTTTTTTAATTCTATATCACGAATTTTTTCTTTTTTCCTTGTCTCTGGTCCATCACCGCCCCTCCCACTTTCACCATTCATCTCTTTATTAACCTCATCATTAGCTTTTTGATAAATAATCTCCTGTTCTTTTACTTCTTGTTTCTTTTGTTCATATTCTTCAATATTTTCTGATTGATGTTTGTTCTCAGCCTGCAATACTTCATAGGATTTACTGAGAGCCAACTGATCCATCGATAATTGCCACTCCCTTTGTATTTCTTTTTGAAAAATATAGGTTTCCAATGGCGCTGAAATACAGAAGCCAATTAAAACTGCCATAATTAACCTTGGTAGCGCATTTATCGATTCAAAAAATCCCATTCCCTCTTTCCCATCGCCTTTCCCGGTACTTGATACGATAAAACGGTCCAAATTGAAGATGATAACCGCCCAAACTAAGGCCACAGGTATAGTTACCAGCATTCTGCCGTCGAAAATGATGTGCATAGCAAAGCCCATAGAAAGGAATGCAAGAACAGCTGTTGCCAATACAACACCGCCTATACCTGCATATTTTACATGATCGGAATTGCTGGAATATTTTAATATTTGAGGATCTGCACCGGCACACCACCATAAAAACTGATTTCCGTAACTGGATTTTACCTGATAATCTACATGTTCGTTCATGGTATTGAATTATTTTTGGCTATATTTCTTAAGGGAATAATTGAATTTCATTATGATGCTGTCTTTCCTTTGCTTGCGGGAATTGAGCAGTGTTTTAGGTTTTATTTTTTTCAACTCAATTGTTTTTGGCAGTTTGGATAATAATGTATTAGTATTAGTGCCATGTTCAAAAGTTGCCAAGTCCGTATTTTCTGAAAGCTTTTCGGTTTCAAGGGTTTTAATCATTTCGGGAGGCAGCACAATAGTATGACTTACAGAACTGTTAAGTCCATGTACTGTTAGTGTAAATTCTCTATTTTTTTTGCTGATAATGATATCCGTTGCATTGCCTTTAAGACTTTTGCCAATCGGATCTAGGTCCACTCTGCTCGCTCCTTTTACTTCCCAAACAAGCGTAGCAGAACTGCCTGACAGTATATATTCGGGTTCAGCACCCAGTGTATGAACTTCAGAAGTTCCTTCCTCGTTTTGCACCTGCAGAACAGAGGGTGCAAACAAAAGCTCAAAATAGAGAATTTCAGGCTGTTCTTTGGTCCGCATTAATAGCAAAACCCTGTACAGCAGCGGCCAAACAGGGATAAGTACCATTGCCAAAAGTATCGGCAGGCTGAGTAAAATAAGCTGTAAGTTGCTGAACTGAGAGAGTAAAGTGTAAAATTGCTGCATCGGGGTAATTAGGGTAACTGTCAGCAAAAGTAGCAATTTAATCTGTTTTTACAAACTCTATTATTTCAACAGCTAAAATCTAAGTTAAGTAAAATCATCTTTTTACATTAGCCAAAATCTCCCCACTCAAACCCTTCACAAATTCGGCTGTATTTGAATTAAAGTTAAACTGTTTCAGGACTGTTTTATTTTTTTTCAGGGTAATGCGGCTTTCTATTTTTTCAGCATTTATTTCATAGGTAATATTTACTGAAATTGCATTGGGAGATTCTTTCTCTGCCATCAAAACCTTGTCGGAACCACCTCTTGAGACTGACTCATTTAATAAAGTTTTAAGCTGATTTTTTATATCCAAATCATCATCACCTGAACCCATATTCAGTACATTGGCGATAAGGATTGTCGGAATTTCCTGCAAGACAATACTTTTTCTGACTTCCTCATCTACCTTGCCCAGACTAAAATTGATCGGTACAAAGCGCTGTGCCGATTGATTTTCGATCAATTTCGAGACATTTTTTTCGGTTTGGCGCAGCCAGTCTTCCAGTTGCAGATTGTTATCTTTGTCGAGGACTTCGGGGTCATTCAGCATGGTGGTCAAAAGGGCATAAGTCATGAGGCCGTGCTCGTATTGTGGCAGCTCCATTGCTTTTTGTTCGGTCGAAGAGGCTGTGATGATCGAGAGTCCAGACTTTGAGGCCAGATTTTCCAGCTCTTTGAGTCGCTGAGATTGTTTTTCGGCATCTTCGCCATCGCGTATACCTGCAATGTCTTTGATATTCAATTCATTAATTGCAGCGCCCGAGTGGCAGGCATCGAGGAGGAGGATGCGCTTGCCCGCAGGGATTTTGGCCAGTTTATCCAGCAGTTCTTTCATCAGAATACCGCTGTAGTTGGGGGCCTGTTCTTTGGAGGCCTCGGCTGTGAGTAGGATGAGCTGTTTTTCTGGATTGATCTCGCCATGTCCGGCAAAAAAGAGGACAAAAACATCTTCGGGCTTGCTCTCTTTTTCGATTTTTTCCAGGGTTTTGAGGATGTTATTCCGGTCGGGCGTTAGTCCTTTGATATTGCCGGCACGGTCTAGTGTCAGATTGTAAAAATGCACCCGATTTGTATCATCGACATTAAATAATTTTTGGGTGGAGATTTTCAGGGCGGTTTGCAGGTCAATGGCATCTTTGGCTGCGTAGTTGAGGTCCAGCCCCTCTCCCTTATAATCGTCGATACCAACCATAATAGCATGCAGGCTGGGTTTGCGGTAAACAGTTTCCTTTGCTGTTGTTCTGGCCACTGCCCCGCGCGAACTGATTTTATTATCCGCTGTGCGGGCAATGACTTTAAGCTCCGTTTCCTTGTTTGCAATCTGGTATTGCTGAATGAGTTTTTCGTCAATTTTCAATTCGTAGATACCATCTTTTTGTGTCAGGGTTTTAGATTCCAAAGTCTGGCGCAGCATACCATTGATGTAAATTTCAACCTTTCCTACCCCACCCTTTCTGGCTTTGATATTATAAAAATAACCGCCATCTTTTTTGTTGTCGTTTGGCTCTATTTCCGGTGTTACGCCACAGATTTCCAAATCTTTAAGTTTGGGTAGGTGATCGAGATTTTCTCCATTCATAATCCTTTGCACCAGATTTGGAACATAAAGCGCATCTTTTACCTGTGCCAAATCCACTACTTCAAGTCCACAAACAAAGTAGAGATAGTCCCTCGCGCCTTGGGAACCGTCGTAGCGGTAGTGCTCGTCATAGACCAGCCAGTCGTTGTTTTTGAGTTGGAGGCGGGTGTAGAGTTGGCGACCGGTAGTAGCGTCCCAGAGGATGGTTTTGTGGTCGTCACTGAGAGTCAGTATATATTTTTGATCTGCAGTAAATACCGCAGTGCAGAAAGAACTTTCTCCTTTTAGTACCTTCAGCTGCAGACCAGTAGCAACATCGAAGATTCGTGCAAGATTATCACCATTTGTCGTAAGAGCCAGTTTTCCATCTCTGCTAAACACCGCATTGGAACTAAGCCTAATCATGAAATTCCATTCAGTATATAAACTTAACACCTTCAACTGCTTACCAGTTGCAACCTCAAAGATACGAGCTGTACTATCAAAACTTGAAGTGAGGACTGATAAACCATCTACGCTGAATACAGCAGAACTGAGCCTACCTGAATGCCCACTTAATACCTGTAGCTGCTTACCGGTAGCGACCTCGTATATACGTGCTGTATCATAATCAAGAGTGATCGCTAACTTTCCATCCAAGCTGAATGCAGCATAAGATCCATTTAAAACATTCAATTCTAATCCTGTAGACACATCATAAATTCGAGCAGTGTTCTCATCATAATGACTTGACGTGAGGGCTAATTTGCCATCTGCACTAAATACTGCAGACATGACGATATCTTTGTGGCCTTTTAAGACTTGTAGCTCTTTGCCTGTAGCGACATCAAAGATACGAGCTGTACTATCAAAACTTGAAGTGAGGACTGATAAACCATCTACGCTGAATACAGCAGAAATGAGCGCATCTGAATGTCCACTTAATACTTGTAATTGCTTACCGGTAGCGACCTCGTATATACGAGCTGAGCTATCTACAATTGCCATGACTGCAAGTTTTCCATCCGCACTAAATTCAGCTGAATTGATCAATTCCGTATGGCCTAATACTTGCTGCTCCTTGCCTGTAGCGACATCATAGATGCGTGCATTGTCCCCACATAAAATTAGAACCTGCTTATCGTCCTTACTGAATAATGCGGATTTGAGCCATTCAGAATATCCTCCTAACTGTTTTAACTCTTTACCTGTTGCAACATCAAAGATACAAGCTTTATTATCAGCAGTTGTAAGAACTAATTTCCCATCAGGACTGAATATAGCTGTTTGTACACATAAATTATGACCGCTTAATACCTGAAGCTCTTTACCTGTTGCAACATCAAAGATACGAACTGTATTATCAGCACTTGAAATAAGGGCTAATTTGCAATCCAAGCTAAACATTGCGCTATTTATACAAAACTCATAATCCAATTGGTCCCAGTCATCATTATTTTCACTTTTATATCCTCTTAAAACTAACTGTTCCTTGCCTGTTGCGACATCAAAGATTCGAGCTGTATTATCAGCACTTGAAGTAAGGGCTAATTTACCATCAACGCTGAATACAGCAGAACTAAGCCGAGCTGAATGCCCACTTAATACATGTAGTTGCTTTCCGGTAGCGACCTCGTAGATACGAGCTGTATTATCTTCACTTGAAGTAAGGGCTAATTTACCGTCAGCGCTGAACACAGCAGAACTAAGTCGACCCTTATGTCCACTTAATACCTGCAATTTCTTACCTGTAGCGACCTCGTAGATGCTTGATCTACTTTGCTCACGAGTGAGCGCTAGCTTTCCATCCTGGCTGAATGCTGCAGACATGACGTAATCTTTGTGACCTTTTAAAACCTGCAGCACCTTTCCTGTTGATACTTCAATTATTCTTGCAGTGCTATCCATACTTGCAGTGAGGACAAAAAAACCATCTGAACTAAATACCGCAGACTGAACGCGATCTTTGTGACCATTTAAGACTTGTAGCTCTTTGCCTGATGCAACATCATAGATGCGAGATGTGCCATCATCACATGAAACAAGTACCACCTTGCCATCCCCGCTGAATTCAATGGAATTGACCTCCGACTTAAACCTTAATACCTGAAGTTCCTTGCCTGAGGCAACATCATAGATACGTGCCGTTTCATCATAGCTTTCTGTTAGGGCCAACTTGCCGTCAGGGCTAAATATAGCTGAATTTAATCCTTTGGCATGCCCCAGCGGCAACACCAGCCTAGCCTCCTGACCTTTCCCTGCAAAGGCACAAAACAAAAGAGATAAAAGCAGTATGTTTTTCATATTTCTACTTCAAATTTTTAGTTATTTCTTTACTCAAATCCTCTACAAATTTATTCAAATCTGTTGCAATGCCTTCAAAATTAAATTGTTTGAAAACTTTTTTATCTTTTTTTAATGTGATTTTGCTTTTGATTTTGCCCTCGATCAGTTCGTAAGAGAGATTGACGGAGATGGCGTTGGGACCGTCTTTTTCGGCGATTATAATTTTATCAGTGCCGCCTCGGGTAGAGATTTCATTGAGTTTTTTGACAAGTTGAGTTTTGAGGTCTAAATTGTCATCATCCAATTCTTTGTTATAAACATTTGCGACAACTACAGTCGGAATTTCCTGTAAGACAATACTTTTTCGCACTGCATCATCCACTTTTCCAACAGAGAAGTTGACCGGTACAAAACGCTGTGCCGATTGATTTTCAATCAATTTCGAGACATTTTTTTCGGTTTGGCGCAGCCAGTCTTCCAGCTGCAGATTGTTATCTTTGTCGAGGACTTCCGGGTCATTCAGCATGGTGCTGAGGAGGGCATAAGTCATCAGTCCGTGCTCGTATTGGGGAAGTTCCAAAGCTTTTTGGTCAGTCGAAGAGGCTGTGATAATCGCCAATCCCGATTTTGAAGCCAGATTTTCCAGCTCTTTCAAACGTTGTGATTGTTTTTCGGCATCTTCGCCATTTCTTACTCCTGCAATATCTTTCAGATTCAATTCGTTGATGGCAGCGCCCGAGTGGCAGGCATCGAGGAGGAGGATGCGCTTGCCCGCAGGGATTTTGGCCAGTTTTTCCAGCAGTTCCTTCA
>CAINVS010000067.1 GCA_903854205.1 uncultured Bacteroidota bacterium
CAATGATGGAAAAGTATAATAAAGAAAAGGCAATTGTATTCAATACTTTCCAGCTTTATTGCAATGACAGATTAGCCTTTCTAAAGAAATCACACGAAGTAGCAAGCTCTAAAGGTTACCAGCTTGGTGCCAAACTGGTGCGTGGAGCCTATATGGAAAAGGAACGCGAAAGAGCATTGAAGATGGGCTACCCATCTCCTATTCAGCCCGACAAAGCGGCTACTGACCAAGATTACAATCTGGCAGTGGCTTTCTGTATACAGCATTATAAACAAATTGCCTCCTGCCTTGCCTCTCACAATCAGGGCAGTACAGAACTGCAGATTGAACTGATGGAGAAAATGAATCTGACTAAAAACCACCCGAACCTGAGTTTCTGTCAGCTTTATGGCATGAGCGACAATCTCACCTTCAATCTGGCCAAAGCAGGCTATCGCGTTGGGAAATATGTACCATTCGGTCCTATCAGCGATGTTATTCCTTATCTCATCCGCCGCGCCCGCGAAAATTCTTCCGTAAACGGAGAGGTGGGCAGAGAACTGAAAATGATCAGAGAAGAATTGAATAGAAGAACCGGCTCTAAGTAAGGATTACGTTATCAACATACATGAAAAAGCCCGAACTGTGAGAGTCCGGGCTTTATTTATTTAATGTATAGAATTATCTAAGCATCCAATGCCTAATGCAAGTTATTATTTATCTAATGTTTTAGAAAGCTGTTGTCTTAAAAATAATATCTCTTGTTTTTGTTCTTCGATGATTCTTTCAAATGCTGAAATGATATGATGAGTGTCAGAGTAGTTGTTAACTATAAAATAAGTCCCCTGACTATTTTGACATTCCTGTAAATTTAACAGGCTCATCCTTTTCTACATCTTCGGGACTACCAATTACTTTGATTACTCCAAGTTCCAATTATACTGTTGGACTGTGGGATGAAGATACTCTCGAAGATGTAATTATGACTGGTGTGTATTTTATACCAAATAATTTCGCAACTAACTTCCCATCAAATATTAGATTAACAACTGGTTCAGTGGAAGTTACATTAAATGTGGTTTGGAATTTTTGATTTTATTTATAATTTACAAATAGGAAAAAGGGCGACTCATGAAAAATGGGCTCGCCCTTTTTTTATATATATTTAGACAACAATTTTCTTTTTACGCATCCAAGGCCTTTTGTAAATCTTCAATCAAATCCTCAACATCCTCCACACCGATACTCAAGCGGATAAGGGAATCCGTAAGTCCAACTTTCAGTCGGTTTTCTCTTGGGATGGAGGCATGCGTCATTGAAGCCGGATGGCCGATCAATGATTCCACACCGCCCAATGACTCGGCACAAGTAAAATACTCAACATTTTCCATTACTTTGGCAGCAGCCTCAAAAGTATCATCTTTCAGATTGAAAGTAACCATAGCTCCAAAGTCGCGCATCTGTGCTTTGGCAATTTCGTGACCTTTGTGCGATTCAAAGCCGGGATAATAGATTTTATCCACTTTTGGATGTGTAAGCAGGAATTCAGCTACTTTTTTGGCATTCTGACAGGCACGCTCTACACGCAGGTGCAGGGTTTTGATGCCGCGCAGCAGCAGAAAGCAGTCCTGAGGACCCGGAACGGCACCTACAGCATTCTGTAGAAAATAGACATTATCGGCAGTTTCTTTGTCATTGACAATGATACAGCCGTGAACCAGGTCGGAGTGCCCGCCCAGATACTTGGTAGCAGAGTGCACAACGATATCAGCACCTAAATCCAATGGATTTTGCAGATAAGGAGAAGCAAAAGTATTGTCCACACAAACCTTGATGCCGTATTTTTTGGCCAGATTGCAGACCGCTACGATGTCGATGATATTGAGCATAGGGTTGGTAGGCGTTTCTACCCAGAACATTTTAGTAGCCGGAGTAATACGTTTTTCCAATTCTTCCATACTGTCCATATTCACAAATTGGTATTTGAGGCCGAAGCGCTCGAATACTTTTGTGAAAACACGGTATGAACCGCCGTATAAATCATCAGTAGAAATAATCTCATCGCCCGGATTGAGCAGCTGCATCACCGTGCTGGTTGCAGCCATACCGCTGCCGAAACAGAAGGCAAACTGACCGTTTTCCAATGCTGCAAGATTAGCCTGCAGTACATTGCGGGTTTTGTTATGTCCGCGTGCATAGGCATAGCCCTTGTGCTGACCCGGCGACTCCTGTGCATAGGTTGAAGTCTGATAAATTGGTGTCATAACTGCACCTGTGACCGGATCGGGTTCAATGCCCGCATGGATTACTTTTGTTCCGAATTTCATGTTAATATAAGATAAAAGATAAAAGTTTAAAGATAAAAGTATTTGGTATCTGGTATCTGGTACTTGGTATCTGGTACTTGGTACTTGGTACTTGTTATTTGTTATTTGTTATTTGGTACTTGGTACTTGGTACTTGGTACTTGGTA
>CAINVS010000068.1 GCA_903854205.1 uncultured Bacteroidota bacterium
GATATAAAGCAGGATCTTCGCTTCATACAGGGCAAAGACGAAGGAAAAGTGGAAGGAATAGTTGAAGGAAAAATCGAAGGAAAAATCGAGGGAAAAATCGAGGGAAAGATCGAAGGAAAGATCGAGGGAAAGATTGAAGGGATTCGGCGGGCATTAAAAAAAGGAAAAATCAGTATTGTTGATCTTGCTGAAATATTTGCTGTATCAATCGAATTTATTGAAAAGGTAAAAAAAGATATGGGGCTCTGATAATTGAATGAAATTTCATTTCTTTTTGCCATTATTTTTTTGTGCAATCATTTACCTAATTTTCTACCATTTAAATAGTCTTAATACACATAAATATGGCCCTTGATTACGATATAAAGCAGGATCTTCGCTTCATACAGGGCAAAGACGAAGGAAAAGTGGAAGGAATAGTTGAAGGAAAAATCGAAGGAAAGATCGAAGGGATTCGGCGGGCATTAAAAAAAGGAAAAATCAGTTTTGTTGATCTTGCTGAAATATTTGCTGTATCAATCGAATTTATTGAAAAGGTAAAAAAAGATATGGGGCTCTTATAATTGAATGAAATTTCATTTCTTTTGGCCAACATTTCCTAATTTTCTACCACTTAAATAGAATTCGTAGAGAAAATCAAAAAAGAAATGAACTTATAAAAGCTAAGTTTCAATATATAGAGCTCTTGGCTCCAATTATCCCGATTTATTCCTAAATCGGGATTTTTATTTAACCTGACTGTTTAAAATAATAGGTTCGGATTGCCATAAAATCCACAAAAATTCGTTTTTTTGTACGGAACAATAACATTTAGAATATGAATTTACAGGAAATTAAAGCTCGTCTTGAAAAGCTCAACCGCTATTACGATTTTTTGGCAACCATGCCGGATCGCATTTCACAATTAGACCGTGATGCATTTCTAATGCAATTGCGTGAACTTTATGATGTTGTGCTTATAAATAACCCTGAAAAAACAGCTGTAAAAGAGCCTGTTATTATCAAAGAATCAATTATTGAAAAGCCCGTCCTAAAGGAAGAGGAACCTGTCAAAAAGGAGGAACCGATTAAAAAAGTACCTACCTTGGTTTTTACTCAGCCTGAATCTGCGGTTGAGGAGAAAATAGAAAAACCAATTATAAAAGAGGAAGTAAAGCCAATTGAATCCAAGGTTGAACTTCCGATTGAAAAAATTATTGAGCCTGTTTCAGAAGTAATTAAAACAGAACCAAAGGTTTTGGAAGTTCCTGTAACTGAAGAGCCTAAAAAAGAAGTACCCCTTAAAGTTGTTGAGCCTATTGAGGAAAAGAAAATTAGCGTTGAAGATATTACTCATAAAGAAGAACAGCATTCCACTTTCAATGAGGATTTCGAAGAACTTTTTATTTTCAAACAGGCTACTGACCTTGCTGCAAAGTTGAGCGAATCTCCTGTTTCCAATCTGAATAAAGCAATAGGCGTCAATGAAAAACTGCACTTTATAAATGCACTCTTCAATGGCGATGTCAATAAATTCAATGATGCAGTCAACTTTTTTAACGATGCCGGACTTTTTGATAAATCAAGATCATATATGGAAAACAATCTCATTGATAAATATGCTTGGATGGCAAAAGAGAAGAAACCTATCGCCAAGGATTTTATCAAACTCATTCGTAGAAGATATTTATAGACAAAAGCCGGATGATGTAGATAAAGAGTCGCAGTTAGTCCTTCTTTATTTACCTTCTCCTACCTTTTTGGTATCTGCTTCCTATCTTATTCAAAAATATTTTCATGCTAAAAATTGTTCTCTGGCGAAATAAAAATCCCTGGCAGATTTGGGGGGCATCAATTGGCGTTTTCATCGGACTCCTGCTCCTACTTTTTGCCCTTCAGGTATATTTCGACATACAGATTCTCGTACATGGTGCAAGAGACAGCAATGTGCTTATCCTTAACAAAAAACTGAGGACCTCCACTGAAAGAGGTTTTACAGTTCAGGATATTGATGAAATGCGTAAAAAGCCTTTTTTCAATAGCGTAGAGCCCTTTGAATCGAACCGCTACGAAGTATGGGCCGATATGGACAGATTGGGTTTTTCGACCATGCTCTTTTTCCAGTCTATCTCCGATACTTTTCTGGATGTCAAAAGCAAAGATTTTAAATGGGAACCTGGCGACACAATCATACCGGTTATTATGTCCAACGATTATCTCACGCTATACAACTTCGGTTTCGGAGCCGGTCAGGGTCTGCCAAAAATCACTGCAGACTTTTTAACAACACTGCAGTTCGATATTATCATCTCAAGTAAGTCAAAAAAACAAAAATTCAAAGGTTTTATTTGTGGCTTTACACAAAACATCAATTCCATTCTGGTGCCCAAACCTTTTATGGAATATGCCAACACAGAATTTGGCTTCCAAAAACAGAAGGATCCCAATCAGGTAGCCATTTCTACCGATAATCCCTACAATAAAAATATGGTGAAATTTCTGGAAGAAAAAGATTTGGAAATCAGCCGCGGAGGACTTATTGGCGGGGAACTGAAAAGCGCACTCTTCCTTTTGGTCTCCTTGGTACTCATGATCGGAGCCATTATTATCGGACTTTCATTATTGGTTTTTGTACTCAATTTTCAGTTACTTATTGCTCAGTCAAGTGCCGACATCAAACTACTTCTGGAATTGGGTTATAAACAACAGAGCATTACAGCAAATCTTTCTAAAAGACTCATTTTTATCTTCATAATAATAGCAGTCTTAGTCTTTGCCATTCTCTACCCAATCAAACAATTTATGACAAGGGGATTAATTGTTGAAGGTTATGACAAACTGAGTCTCTTTGTAAATCCGATAGTAGTTATTGCAGGACTGTCTTTCTGCCTGCTTTTTGTTTGGATCAATTTCCTGGTAATCAGTCAAAATGTTAAAAAATTGGCATAATCTATATTATTTATACAACAATAACTTTAACTATGTTATCCGATATCGAAATTGCACAATTGGCCAAAATGCAGCCTGTATCTGCCATTGCAGAAAAATTGGGACTTCCTGCCGATTCTATTGAGCCCTATGGACATTACAAAGCAAAAATTGGCTATCAGGCATTGAAAGATGTTCAGCTAAAACCTAAAGGCAAACTGATTTTGGTAACTGCTATAAGCCCTACTGCTGCCGGAGAAGGCAAAACAACTACATCAGTCGGATTGAATGACGGCCTTAATTACATAGGCAAAAAGGCAATTGTTGCGCTACGCGAACCTTCAATGGGTCCATGTTTTGGTGTAAAAGGCGGTGCAGCCGGAGGCGGTTATGTACAGGTAGTGCCTATGGAAGATATTAATCTGCATTTTACAGGAGATATGCACGCAATTACTGCGGCTACAAATCTACTCGCTGCCATGATTGATAATCATATCTATCAGGGCAATGAACTGAATATCGATGTTCGCCGAATTTCCTGGCGCAGAGTTGTTGATATGAATGATCGCAGCCTCCGCGATATCGTCATCGGTTTGGGTGGCACCGGAAACGGACAACCACGTCAGGACGGATTTGACATTACAGTAGCAGGTGAAGTAATGGCAATTCTCTGCCTTTCTGTCGATTTGATGGATCTTAAAACACGTCTTGGAAATATTATTATTGGACAAAGTTCCGACAAAAAAGATATTCGTGCCAGCGATCTCAAAGCTAACGGTGCCATGGCTGCCCTGCTCAAAGATGCGTTGAAACCTAATTTGGTGCAGACCATGGAAAACAATCCGGCGCTTATCCATGGCGGACCATTTGCCAACATTGCTCATGGCTGTAATTCAGTCTTGGCAACCCGAACCGCACTGCATCTTGCAGACTATGTGGTGACAGAAGCCGGCTTTGGAGCCGATCTTGGTGCTGAAAAATTCCTGGACATAAAATGCCGAAAAGCGGGCCTGACACCTTCTGCTGTGGTCATTGTTGCAACAATCCGTGCCTTGAAAATGCATGGTGGTATGGCAAAAGACAACCTAAAAACACCTGATGTTGAAGCGCTGAAAAGAGGCGCTGTAAATCTGGAAAGACATATTGACAATCTTAGAAAATTCGGTTTACCGGTAGTTGTAGCCATTAATCACTTTTTTACAGACAGCGAAGAAGAAGTAGCTGCTGTAAAAGAAATTGCGGCAGCCAAAGGAGTTGCGGCAGTGCTTTGCATGGGTTTTACCAATGGCGGTGCCGGAATGGCAGCCCTTGCCGAAAAAGTCGTAGAACTTTGTGATCAGCCCTCGACATTTAAATTCCTCTACCCGGATGAGATGTCTTTAAAAGATAAACTTGAGACCATCGCCAAAGAAATCTACAGAGCTGAATCAGTTGATTGGGAATCCGGTACACTTAGCAAGCTAAAAAAATATACAGATCTGGGTTATGGTCATCTCCCGGTTTGTATGGCAAAAACGCAGTACTCTTTTTCTCATGATCCTAAATTATTAGGCGCTCCGGTCGGATTTGAATTTCCAATCCGCGATGTGCGACTCTATGCAGGTGCAGGCTTTGTAGTTGCTTATGCAGGGGAGATCATGACGATGCCAGGGCTACCAAAAGAACCCGCTGCCAATGTAATAGACGTGGATATGGATGGCGTAATTTCCGGATTATTTTAAAACAAAACAGATAAACCTCTTAATGCTAAATAAAAAATGCTAATAATCAAAAAGGCAGACCCTACACAGCCTGCCTTTTTAATTAAACACTCTATTTTTTACTTGCGTTATAGAGTCATAAATTAGAAGAAATCCAGTCAGAAAGTATTGCCAAATTTACTTCAACTCCTAGATGAAATTCTATTTATCTTGAATTGATGCTCGGTTTTCATTCTCTCTATTTGAAGCTTAAGACTATTTCAGAGTATGGTGCCCGCATTTTTAAAATTATTTTATTTGTAATTTTTTGCTTAAAAATTTGGTCAAAACGGAATCAAATCATATATTTGCACCGCACTAAGGTTAAATGGCGAGGTAGCTCAGCTGGTTAGAGCGCAGCACTCATAATGCTGAGGTCGAGGGTTCGAGTCCCTCTCTCGCTACAATCGAGTAGGAGGCTGACGATTATTTCGTCAGCCGTCCTCTCACACCACCCTGCATACCGATCGGTACAGGGCGGTTTCTCAGGGATTGACTCTAACTTTTCGGTAACAGCCTGATAATGATGAATAACCAGCTTTCAA
>CAINVS010000069.1 GCA_903854205.1 uncultured Bacteroidota bacterium
TCACTTTTTTGACATCAGATTTTAAATCAACATAATATTTTTAATTCTAAACGCTTAGAACAAAATAATACAACATGAAATCTATTATCGTTTTATCATTCTTCATATTTTTGGCTGCTTCCATATTCGCTCAAGAGCCAAAAACAAAGCCTAAAACAGAGGCAAAGCCTAAAACAGATACAAAAGCAAAAGAGGAATTAAAAACTACTGAAAAAAAGGCTACTAAATCTTTTTCACCTGACTCACTTTTTATCGTTGTAAATGGAGATGCCCGATTCATACAGCATCGTGTAAAAAAAGGAGAAACGGTTTATTCCATCACCAAGTATTACAACATTGAAACTTCATTATTGAATAGACATAACCCAAGTATCGAAAAAGCTGCTCTTGCAGAAAAACAGATACTGACAATTCCGCTGCATCCAAAAGCATTGATCAGGAGCAAAGCAAAAGGATTCAAAGACAGTTCTCACTTCAAAGTGTTCTATAAAGTATTGCCAAAAGAAACAATGTATGGAATTGCCACGGGATATTTTGGCCTAACAGTAGAATCACTTCAGGAAAGAAATAAACTAAAGACTACCGATCTAAAAGTTAGTCAGGTACTTCATATCGGTTGGTTACCGAAATCGGGTATTCCTGATTCCCTGAACAAGGTCCCCTGGTTGACAGTTCCACTCGCCGAAGAGAATAAAAAATTGAAGAAAAAGTATGAATCTGCAATTGAAAAGGGTGCAGTTGAAATTAAACAGGAAGGTAAAGCCTGCTGGCCAAAGGACAAACAGATGGAAAGCGGAAACAGCCTTTACATATTGCATTCCAAAGCAAAAATCGGCTCAATTGTACGGATTGAAAATCCTATGACAGAACGAATTATTTATGCCAGAGTAGCAGGTCCTTTACCAGATACAGACTTTGCCCGTGGATCTATTGCAATGATTCCAACTACATTAGCCAATCTTTTAGGTGTTTTGGATTCAACTGTATTTTTAAAAATTCAATACTCGGAAAAAAAATAGTTGAATATTTTATATATTTGACAAATAACTGAATACCAGATTTATACTTACTTTAATGATATCATTTGTTTAAGAAACGCTACGCGATATACCTTTTTTATTAAACAAAACTTTAAATTTAGGGTTTCATTTAAGTTATTACAATTTTTAAGATTTTCCTCTAAGCGCAATGTCAAAAAAAGTAGTTATTATCGGTTCTGGGTTTGCTGGTTTATCTGCAGCCTGTTATTTAGCAAAAAATGGTTACAAAGTTACTGTCCTTGAAAAAAACAAGGTAGCGGGTGGACGTGCCAGAAAAATGGAAGTTGAAGGTTATAATTTTGATATGGGCCCAAGTTGGTATTGGATGCCTGAAGTATTTGAAAACTTTTTTGCACATTTCGGCAAAAAAGTATCTGATTACTACGAACTTATTCGTCTTGACCCAGCTTATAAAATCATTTTCGGAAAAGGGGACGAATTGGCTGTCCCTGCCGGAATGAAGGAACTTAAAGCACTTTTCGAAGAATACGAACCCGGCTCCGCTGCAAAATTAGAACATTTCCTTAAGGAGGCGGAGTATAAATATAAGGTAGGGATGGGCGAATTTGTCTTCAAACCCGGTCTTTCAGTAATGGAATTCGCTGATACCCGTGTATTGGCTTCCATGTTTCGTCTGCAAATGCTCAATTCTATGTCGGGCCACGTGGAAAAACTTTTTAAAAATGAAAAATTACGGGAACTGCTAAAATTTCCGGTCCTCTTTCTTGGTGCAACACCGGAAGATACACCTGCTATGTACAGCCTAATGAATTATGCCGATCTATCGCTTGGCACATGGTTCCCGAAAGGAGGCATGTACAAAATTGTAGAGGCTATGCTTTCATTGGCTCAGGAATTAGGCGTCACGGTTCTCACCTCGCATACAGTAAAAAGCATTTTTGTTTCGAATGGAACTGCAAAAAAAGTAATAAGCGATCAGGGTGATTTTGAAGCTGATATAGTTGTAGGTGGCGCAGACTATCATCATGTGGAGCAACATTTGCTTAGTCCTGAAAATCGCGTTTACAGTGAAAAATATTGGGATAGTAGAACGATGGCTCCATCTTCATTGCTCTTTTACCTTGGAGTAAATAAAAAGTTGGATAATTTATTGCATCATAATTTATTTTTTGATGCTGATTTTAAAAAACATGCAGCAGAAATTTATAAAAAACCTGCTTGGCCTTCAAAACCGCTTTTCTATTCCTGTATTGCGTCTAAAACTGATCAAAGTTCGGCTCCCATAGGTCATGAAAATGTATTTCTGCTTCTTCCCACTGCTCCCGGCCTAGAGGACAGTCCTGAAATCAGAGAACATTATTATGATATAATGATGGACAGAATGGAGGATCTTAGCGGACAGAGTATTAGAGATTCTGTAGATTTTAAAATGAGTTATGCCCATACTGATTTCATTAAAGATTACAATGCATACAAGGGCAATGCCTACGGATTGGCCAATACATTGAGACAAACTGCTATCCTTAAACCAAAATTGCGGAGTTCAAAAGTAGCTAACCTTTTTTATACCGGTCAGCTTACAACACCCGGTCCCGGCGTTCCTCCTGCACTAATTTCCGGGCAGGTGGTAGCCTCGGAGATTTTCAAAAAATACAAGCCTTAATAAAAAAAACCGCTATGAACCAGCTTCAACTTTACAATGATACCTGCAATGAATGCAGTGGTCTTATTACCAGACGTTACAGCACTTCTTTTTCACTTGGGATCAGAATGTTTGACAAAAAACTCCGCAAACATATTAATGCAATTTACGGTTTTGTGCGCTTTGCAGATGAGATTGTGGATACATTCCATCAATTTGACAAAAAAATGCTGCTTGACCGTTTTAGAAACGAAACCTATTTAGCTATTGAAGAAAAAATAAGCCTGAACCCTGTTCTGCACACTTTTCAGGAAGTTGTAAACAAATACGGTATAGAAAGGGAACTTATTGATGCATTTCTATTTAGTATGGAAATGGACCTTCATTTTCACAATTATGAAGACAGTTTGTATAAAAAATACATATACGGTTCAGCCGAAGTGGTCGGCCTAATGTGTCTGCGGGTATTTTGTCACAAATTTCCCGGTCAATATGATGAATTGAAAGATTCAGCCTGTTCATTGGGTTCAGCTTTTCAAAAGGTAAACTTCCTTCGGGATATGCGCAGCGACTTCGTCGAACGCGGACGCGTCTACTTCCCCGGTGTAGATTATACAAAATTCAATGATCAGATTAAGAAAGAAATAGAGGCCGACATAAAAAATGATTTCGATCTCGCTTATCAGGGAATTGTAAATCTACCTAAGGGCTGTCGCTTTGGAGTCTATGTAGCTTACAAATATTACCTCAATCTTTTCAAAAAAATCTGCCGGGCTCCGGTAGAAAAGGTAACTCAGGAAAGAATCAGGATTCCTAACAGAAGCAAGATTTACATTCTTGGAAAATCATTAATTAGGGCTCAGCTTAATATGTTTTGAACCAATGCCGAAAATAAATCAAAGTAAAACAATAATTTGGGTAGCCCTGCTTTTATTTGGGTTGCCCCTTTGTTGGGTAGCGTGGCTCTTAATGTCTACCGAATTCAATTTCGACCCTGAAGCAGCAAAATCAGTTAATAAAATAGGATTAAATCTTGCTTTTGGAGAAACGAAATGGTGGTACTTAATGATAAATCTGGGTTCAGTTTTCTTCCCTTTTGTACTTTCTTTCGACAAAAAAGTACATTTTTATAAAAAATGGAAATACCTTTTTCCGGCAATCACCGCTGTTGCTTTATTTTTTGTGATATGGGATATTTTTTTCACGCAGATGGGCGTTTGGGGCTTCAATGATCGCTATGTAAACTTCATGATTTTTGGCATTCCTTTGGGTGAATGGCTTTTTTTTATAACAGTCCCCTATGCCTGTGTTTTTGTTCATGAATGTCTTTTGTGTTATTTTTCACATGATCCCCTAAAAAAATATGATAAAATCATAAGTACTACACTTATCATAGTTTTTCTTGTGATTGGGCTATCTAATATTCTAAAGGTTTATACTGCATGGACTTTTCTGCTTAGTGCCGGATTATTGGCCTTTCACCAACTTTATATTTCTAACACTTATCGTACAAGGTTTTATATCGCTTATGCAATTTGTCTCATTCCATTTGCTTTTATTAATGGAATCCTAACGGGCGCTTTTAATAAAGAGCCTGTGGTTCTTTACAACGATACACATAATCTAAGCTCTGCTTTGGGGGGCAGGTTTATAAGCATACCTTATGACGATTTTGGATATGGATTTCTAATGATTCTGCTTACTGTCACTTTATATGAAGCATTTCGCAGTAGAAAATAAACTCAGTCCGTTACTGGCGTCAAATTAGTTTAAGGCGCATTTTTTTTTGATTGAAAACCGAAGAACAGTAAAGCAAATCGAGCAATTTGATCTTTGTTAATATTTAACTTTATTTAAACCAAAAAAGAGTTTAGTTTTAATGGATGGTTAGATAGAGAATATAACTTAAAATTAGTTACTAATGCGAATCAAGGGTTGAAATATATTGAAAAGTATTGATTTTATTTAAAAAAACTAAAAATTACGAGCCGAAGGCACCGTTTCAGAACGTCGGAAGCACCAGCA
>CAINVS010000070.1 GCA_903854205.1 uncultured Bacteroidota bacterium
GGAAGCGTCTCGGGACGCTTCCGACGTGTAAACGGACGTTCCATACCCACCCACGCCAAGCGATCCAGACCCTAACTTGCTATAACGGCCCATATTGACCCACCTGTAACGGTGCAAAGTGACCCACCCGGCCCACACAATAACCATTAACTTCCGGGAACCATCCATCCACCTTCCGGGTTAATCAGGCGACAATCCTTTATAACATGCAACACACGATCACCCAAATATCCAAAACCATCTCCCATGCCCTGCGTCATGCCCCGGCTGAATATGGGCTCACGCTTGATCCACAGGGGTGGGTGCGCATTGCGGATCTGTTGGCCGCGCTAAAGGAAAGGGGCATGCCTGCCGACGAACAAATGCTGCACGCGATCCTCGCACAGTCAGAAAAAAAGCGCTTTGAAATGGTAGGGGGCAAGATCCGGGCTTATTACGGTCATTCCACAGAAGAAAAGATCGTAAAACAGGTAGTTGAACCGCCCGAAATCCTGTACCACGGCACAGTGGCAGGAAATCTGGAAAGCATCCTTGAAAAAGGGCTCTTGCCCATGGGACGGCAGTATGTGCATTTGTCGGCCGATGAAAAAACAGCCAGGATGGTCGGTAGCAGGCATGCGGGCAAGGTGGTGATCTTGCAGGTGCAAGCGCGGGCGGCCTATAATGCGGGTATTGCTTTTTACCAGGAAAATAACGGGGTTTGGTTGTCGGATGTGGTGCCGGGGGGGTATTTGGTTGGTGGGTAGGATGGGGGGGGAGCACCTAGTATTATGGCGCAAATACCATACTCTAAATAAAGTCAGTATGTGATATTTTATGTATTTATATATGATTTTTTTGACGTAGATGTTTTAAGGAATAAAAGATTGTATGTAATTTTACATCGGGTCTTTTGGGGATTTTATTTTCGTCAAACCGATTTATACATCGTGATTGATTTGGAATGAATAAATTATGCGATGAATTGCCAGAAAGGGCTTTTTTTAATGGATTTTATAAGTGATACACAATCATTAAAAATCATTACAGACTTACAAAAGATTGTCATTAAAGATCAAGTAACAATTGATCGTATCGTTAGTCTGAAGATATGTTTCCCGGTACTTTCGGTTTCTGCGGCCTTTTGGGCCTAAGAAGTATTGAGGCGTAAATTTTGATTATTATTTTATGGAGCATTATGCCTCCTAATTTCTAACCAAAGCACCTAATCAAGCACTAAAATCGAAATCCTATGGAAAACAAAAAAGACATTCCGAGTGGTAAGGCAACCATTATAACTGCTTTAATTGCGGGAGTATTTGGTCTACTTGTTGTGTTTTTCAAACAAGATCCACCCGAAGCTGGAAACCAAGTTGTATCAATTCCTCCAATAAATCAAACGGTAAATATTAATACAAACCCCAATTCAGAATCACTTTGCATCAAAATTAAAGCAAAGGCCGATTATGTATCGTCTTCCTTGGACGACAAACAAAAAGCCTTGGATGATTTGGTTCCTAAAAAGATCGACCTTTTATTTTACCGAGATAAACTTCGAAGTTTTTCGGATTGGTCTTGTGAAAAGATAGGTGAAAATTACAATACCATCGAAAACGATATTACGCATGCAAAAAAGCTTCTTGAAGATGAATAAATACTTATCTGTATTTTTTTTATTTCTTATATTTCCGTCCATTGCTTTTCTTCAAAGTGATGATCTCTATCGGGTAACCAAAAAGCAGCTAGAGGAAAAGCAGCAAAGGGTTAATCGCCTTGTGAAAGAGAATTACCGCCTGAAAAATGAAAATGCAACTTCCAGAGATCGCATTGATTATCTAGCCAGCCAGCTTGATATTAATGAAAAAAAACTAGCGTCTGCTTTACAGGATTTTTACACAACGTCTTTGTTATTGAAAGCTAGAGAAGAGGAAGTGTCTCGATTTAGTGCTGCATTGACGGATTATGTTGCCACGAATCAGTCTTTGCGTTACCAAAACTCTTTGTTAACCTCAACCGTTTCAGATCTGACCAGCAAAATAACTTTTCTCTCTACAGATATTGTCCAACAAAATCAAAGGAACGAAAACTACCAAGATGATATGGAAGACGATTTGGATGACAAAGGGAAAACATCCCTATACGAAAATGCAAAATCGAAAGCCGAAAACAAGGTTTCTGGTGGCAGTTCATCCAGGCCCGATAAAGCCGAACGACGAAAAAGAAACTACCTCAGTTTAGGGATTGGTGCAGGTACGAACTACTCCGGTATTGGCTTATGCCTTCAATCGCGTATAGGTGGACTTTCAGGAATTGGCTTTCACGTTAGTGGTGGGGTAATTCCAGACGAACAAATCCTGGTAGGGGCGGGTTTTAAATTTTTCTATTATAAAGGAGGCTTTATCGATTTTTCCTACAATTCAAATGTGAAAACACTGAATCCAAGTTCAAATTCTTCAGATTTTAAGTTTACACATTACATGTCTGTAAGTACTGGTTGGGATATTTATCTGAGCAGACGATTTGGGTTGAAAATTGCCGTTGGTGGTTACTATATTGAAGAAACTAGAGAAGTACTGCCAGGCGGAGATTTTGGATTTTCTTATAAATTCTAAATTGCGGCCAGGTGATTTCTTTAAATAAAAATTAAAAACATGATAAAAAAAGAGCCTAAAGAAAATTTGACGCTAAAGTCCTTTCAGAGTGCCCAAGAATCCATCATAGAGGAGTTGTATATTCCTAAGATATTTGAAAATATCAAAGAGGACGAAGATGCTAATTCATCGGCAGAAACTACAGAAGAAAATCAAAATAAAGAAAAGTAAAATCTATGATGTATACTAAACGTGACAGAACCAGATACCACAAAGAGTCTCATTTTGATCCAAATGATCAAAATGAGTATAGAACAGAATTCCGGCGAGACCTTGCTCGGGTCGTCCATTCGCATTGCTTTAGGCGTTTGGCAGGGAAAACACAATTGTTTCCCAATAATGAATCTGATTTTTTCAGAAATAGACTTACCCATTCATTAGAGGTTGCGCAGATATCGAAGTCTATTGCAATAAAACTAAATGATTCATTAGATGATGACTTTAAAATTGATTTAGATCTGGTTGAGTTTGCAGGACTCGCGCATGATATTGGACATCCACCTTTTGGGCATCAGGGCGAAGAAATGTTGGCTATATGTATGAAGGAGTTTGGTGGTTTTGAAGGGAATGCTCAAACGCTTAGGATAATATCTAAAATTGAGAAGAAAATCCACAATGAGAAAGGCCTGTTAGCCAGGGGTGGGTTTGACGAGAATGGATACGATTGGCGCGGCGGTTTAAATCTGACATTCCGATCGTTAGCTGCGATATTAAAGTATGATTCCAATATAAGCGAACAAATTATAAATTCAAGCAATCCTGAAAAAGTTGTCTATAAGGGTTATTATTCTAACGAAGTTCAATTAGTAGAGCAGATTAAAAAAAGAGTGTCCGGTGACCCCAAGTATACTAACTTTAAAACGATAGAGTGTCAAATTATGGACATTGCTGACGATATAACGTATTCAACCTACGATTTGGAAGACGCATTCAAGGCCGGTTTTATTTCCCCAATAGATATGCTTGTTCAAGAAAAATCTTTTTATGATGAAATAAGCAATGAAGTAAATGAAATACTTGCTAGGAGTGGCAACAATGGCAAAAAATATGAAGTTAATGCTAAAGTTATTAAAGATATAATTTCTGATTTGTATAAGTTTATGTTTGATTTGCCGCTTGATTGGGTTAAAAAGTTAGATAAAGAAGTGTTTTCAAAGGAAGAATACATGTTTTTAGGAAACCAGTATTCAACTAGGTATAACAATTTAATCACAAAAAATGGCTATACACGGGGGCACTTCTCGTCCCAGTTAGTCAAGCACTCTGTAAACAATATTAGGTTTGATCTAAACAAAGAAGCACCTGCCTTTTCAAAAATTTGGCTTGAACCTGCTGATTTGATAAGAATAGAAATACTTAAAAGAATTGCATTTAAAACACAAATCCTATCACCTAAGCTACAGGCGCAAGAACTTAGAGGTAAAACAATTGTAAAGGAAATATTTGAATTTTTAAGACCGAATGGTAATAATCCGCCTGCTCTATTGCCAGATGATTTTAAAGTGTTATACAAGCAAAGGCCCAATGATGTTGATCATCAATACAGAACCATTTGTGATTACATTGCATGTATGACGGATCGATACGCAATTGAATTTTATGGACGAATTACCTCTGAAAATCCATCCAGCATATTCAAGCCCCATTAAAAGAGTGGGTTTTACTTCATGGGGTATCATTTATTAAAACATAGAGCCTGTTTAAATTTCAATGTTGAGCCGCACATGGGCTGATAATTGAAATTTAAACAGGCCCTATGTTTTAAGAACGGACAATTCAAAAATTAAGCATCCGCTTTATCAGCCTTTTCAGAAGGTGCCTCCGTAATCCCGGCAAGTAATTTATGCTTAATGTCTTTCGCCTCTTTGCGCCAGGTTTGATTCATTTCCCACCATTCTTTGATACAGAATATACCCATCAAATACATAGGGATAGCCAGGAAGATTGAAATATTGAAGTTGCTGTTGGTCAGTGCGCCATTGATGGCGTCTCCAAAACTACGTGTATTCTGATCGTTGAAGTATATAACTGCCCATAGTATCAGCGGAATGATAATGGGGGTAAGCGTCACAAAACGCAATACTCGATTATATAACCAATCATACCAGATTGGTTTAATAATGCGATTTTCCTCTTTAGATCGGATATATTCGTCTATACTACTTGGAACTGTCAATACCTGTCCCATTGATAATAGCTGATACAAATAAACATCCTCTATTTCGTAGTAATCACCTAATTTGAAAATCAATACAAGGTTTTTACGTTCCCTTGTTAAACTGTGGAACAATAAAAAAAAGAGAATTGAAAAAGCAGCGGCTGAAATTACCAACAAAGCATTAACGTCAAATGATACACCCAAAATTGGCATTCGAATGAGCAGTGAGTTTTCTACCCGGGCACGCCCTAACGTTTGAAGCATGCCGTTCAGTTCTTGCCGATTAGCAAAATGCATACCCTCCAACGTGGTATATGCTAGTAAAAAATCTGAAGTGTCAAAACGACTTGGAACAAATCTTAAATCGCTTTTACCCAAATAATCGGTAGGACAGCAGCATTTTGAATTCTCTTCTTTGTTTACCTGAGATGTTGTTTGATCTTTGTTTCTGTCAAAATAAGAGTCTGGAAACTTAAGCCGAATTTGCTTTGGAAAAGTGGCAGAGTCCTTTGCGATAGAGTCCAGAACACCCGCTCTCCAACTAAGAAGGCTTTTGAAATTTGTAACAAATTCAAGATGCGTGAAGCTGTTCTCTAATTTGTTATCTGAAGGTATTGCAGACGGGCATGTTGGACAATCAAAAGTTGATACATTCAACTCGTCTGGGAAAGCAACCCATTGAGCGGCACGTTCTAAAGAATATAATCTGCTTTGAAGCCAGTTGTATTCTGGTGGTAAAGAGTTATACACCGCTAATGCTGCTAGAAAGGTCGCGGTCAGAATGGTCGACAAAATGCTTCGACTCCGAAAGGCACTTTTTTCAACTTCGTCAATAAAAAGCTCAAATTTGAGCGGGAAAGTGGGGGAGTTATGGTGTGTTGGAGGAGTTTCGTTTGCCATCAATGAATGAAATTAGGAAAGAGTTTCTGAATGGATTAAATTGGGATTCTCTAAGCAAGAAGGATTTTGAGTTGCGTTTATAACAAAATAATTACGATGCTTAACATGAAGAACCAGGTACAAATGAAAATACATTCGTACCCGGTTTTTCTGAAGGGTGGTATATTGGTAAATAGATGATCTATATTACCAAAAACAATGGCTCCAAATCGATAGAAACCAGTCGGAAGTTATTGGTATTGCCTTCTTGCTTGAATAACTTGCCTCCAATCGATACCCAGCTTGCATTTAAATCAGCATCGAAACTTGTACTTTTATTTCTGGTGTAAGTACAATCAAGAATAACCACACCTCTTACCAAAGCCCAATCTTTTAATTGGGCGTCCTCATGTTTTTCGATTCCAGCCCTAAGTCTATCAATTTTTTCCTGATCATATTTCTTCAGAATCGCATAATTCGTTTCTGTGTAAGTAATTTTCAAAACTTCGTCAAGCGCAATACTGAGACCTCCGATTACGAAATTGGCATTAAAACTGGTACTGTTGTTGAAAACCTCTTCATAGAAATTGCTGGGAGTTTCAACCTTGATCATTTCTGGAGGGAAATTATCATCTTTCACGTTGTAAGTTGTAGCATAATCCTGAAAAGAGCCATCCTCATACAGCCGAACTAAAGCTCCTACCAGAATTGCTGGCTCATATTTAAGTGCATCAACATTCTCAGTAACGTATCTCTTTTTTAAAATCCAGTCTGGTAATTTTATGGGTTCTGCGGGCGTTGTAGCAACTTCCGATAATTTGGGCCTTCTATTTCCAAAGAGGTTATTTGCCAGGTAAGATTCTGAAATGATTTGATTTAGGATTGCCATTGTATTGTTTTATAAAAGGTGAAATTAAAGATTCATCAGCAAGCGTCTTCATCCGTTTCACTCGAAACAAATGCTGTCGAAATACTTGTGTTCAAGTTCGGAATTTCCAAATGAAAGGCTGGGTCTTTGTCCAAATCCAGTATTGCATGCTTAACACGTCCTGATTCCAGTTCTTTTTTAACTGCATTTCTAAAAGCCGGATGGTTCGTTATAGAACTAGGCGCAATATCTATCACTGCTAATTTGTTGAAATCGCCCATATGTTTGGAAATACGCTCTGGCCCCAGTTCGTTGATTTTTTCCGTCATTGCGCGAATGATGGTATCTTTATCAGCACCAGCCGCTTTTTGTTGCTCGTAAACGTCGATAATCAAGTTTCCTAAATTTCCGTACAGCAATCTTTGTTTGGCAATACCGATGTTTTCAAGGTTGCGAAACATTGCGGTCGCTTGCTGTACAGGCATCCGTTTTGTACTGGTAATGGTGGCGTTTTGTTCACCTGCACCTTTAAGGATGTCTTTAATGACCCCTAAAACATAAGGGGTAATTACCGTTGAAACAGCATTAGGTCCAAACACAATACCAGGCTCAAAATTGGTAACCAGATTTTGGAGATTTTGATTGGTTGTAGTTTTAAGGTCATTGAAACCTTGCTGAACAACTCTTTCAAGGTTTTTTCCTGTTTCGTCAATTTGCTCATTTATTTGAGCCATTTGCTGATTGGTTTGCTCGGTAGTTACATTTTTGGAAATCAAGGTTCGGAATATACCTTCCAGAAAATCTGTTCCTGAGTATCCTATTCCGATCAGCAGATAGAACTGTTCTTGTGATAGCTGGGCTCCTCCTTTCCATTGGGTAAATGAAAATATACCGATGCCACCGGCGGTAAATCCAACTACTAGGCTTCCAATCAAGCGGGGGGTATCCAATTTGTTGTCGCGGGCGTAACTCTTTGTGAGGCCAACAAACATCCTCATAACTTGTCCAAATGTGCCAATTATACCTCCTGTGATTATGTATAGGAGTAGTTCATTAAGATTCAACGTCATTGTAATTGTAATTTTAAGAGTTTAAAATGGAGCGAAGCGGGATTAAATTAATAGTACGTGTATCTTGATTAATTCAAGCAAACTAATCGTAGGCTGCATTATGCTTCCATCAACTTGGCGCTGAAGTGTCCGTTGTATCTATTGCGCTGGCAAATGTTTGTCCCTCCTCTATCCTCATCACCCCACCGCGCATAACGGCGGTAAACAATTTTTCATGCTTCTTGTCCGTCCATTGTATATAGCCTTCCTCTAAAACTTCAAAGGGGTGTTGAATCTGCCCATAACAACTATAGGCGCCTGTGCGCTCCAGCGGATCGGTGTAATACGTTCTTTTTACAAAATCCGATACCTTGAAGTAGCGCATCTTGACACCAAAATCCAGGTTGTTGCAGGGATCGCAGATTTCTGCATAAAATTTTACCTGTTTCTGTGGAAATCCCTGGGGAGGAAATCCTGTATAGAATTTCCTCCCGTAAGGATTGACGAGCATCTCCAAACATTCATGGCTGCAATTAAATGCGATCTCCTCGGCGTTTGCTCCGATTATAATTGCATAAGGTAAACCTTGACTGTCCTGACGATGCTCCGAAATTTGGGCTTTATTGTCAATTACGACTTTCCAAAAATTTTCAGGAATATCCTCCTCCGCTGTAAAAACAGTGATGGAAGCGGATATTCTCCAAATAGGGTAAAAATGTCGACTTAGTTGCACCTGAATATCTGCCGCGATCTTGCACAGGGTGGCAAAGTCTATAACATCAGTTTTGTTGATCAATGCAAGAAAGGCGTGGTTCATGGCTAGTAGTATAAGTCGAACAGATTGCTGGTCATATCTGTCTTTACATATATAACATAGGGATCTGTTTGATCACCTGAAAACTTTTTGACGTTTTCGCGATTGCTTCTGGTGTGATTTGCCGGAATTTCAGAATCGTACTCAACTGCGTATAATTCCTCAACACCACTTCGTTGAATTACCCGGTATTTCTTTAAGGGGCTGAACTGGGTGTGGTTGGCTGGCAATACGCTGGGTGCTTGCGCAAGCACCTCCATTCCATAGGTTGTGCATTTAATCCAGGCGACAGCATCTGGTATTTCAATCGGATCCAACGGATCCCCTCCACCGCCTGTAATAAGGTCTGTGATGATGATGACGTCCTTCGTATTTTTTACTTCTTGTTGAAATGACCAATAAGGTGCATTTATTTCAACATCTGTACTTACCGTTGATTGTGTGATTGCCATTGCTTTATTTTTTTAATCTTTGCTGCAAACCTAATGTTAATTACTTCGAGCGTCAAATCACTTAAGGCCAATTGAATGATGTCAGGCTTGGATAAAATCCTAGCAAGTATCTGATTATCAATATGTAAAAATAGATGTCAGAACAGATGTTTTTTGTCTGTAATCTAAAACTACCCTGTTAGTATAATGACACCAATCTTTGAATTCCTGGTCGAGTTAATGCGATCTTTAAGGTCAAGTGAAAAACGCGACTTCAAAAAATACATTCAGTTTTGGGGGGAACGCAAAACGAAATATTCCACGCTTTTCGATTTGATTGATGCTGGTTTGAAACAAAGATCAACCCAACCGCAGAAAATCTTCTTATCGGTGCTAAAGAAGATGGGGTTAAATGACGTGGACAATCTATCGAGGTTCTTGGTCGATAAAATACTCGAATCTATGCGGGCGACCCAACAATATGCACCCAAGGAAAAAGAGTTGAACGAATTAATCCGCGATATCAATTTCTTGATTCAAAAGGAATTTTACGAAACCAGCCTAACCTACATCAAGCGCGCCAGAAGGATTGCGCAGGAAATAGAGCGGCTCAACTATTTACTGGACTTGATATTTTATGAACGGTCTATTCTAATTCGCGGTGGATTAGATGAAAATGGAAAGCGCATGAAGGCCTTAGACCTGGAAGAATATGAAATACTTGAATCGCTTAAGATTCGATCGAAGTTACAAAGTGCGGCCATTTATCTGAGCAATAAGCACAAATTGGATTATGGTGCGTATTGGAATCCTCAATTACCAGATATCGCCATGCCGTCTGATACAAATATGTCTTTTTGGACAAGACTATTTTATGCGCAGTACCAATCGGGGCTTAAACTTCAGGCTATTCACGCAAATGGAGGACTAAACCTTCGAGCGGTTCCTAAAGATATTTTGAATGAAATATTTGAACAGGAATACAGTGTTTATCAACTTTACGAGTCTATGTCTTACATGAAAGATGAAGATCCAGGCATGTATTGGCTAACGTTAGATCGGTTTCTAACAATCTGTTTTCATTTGGGGAAAGACAAGTTCTTTGAAAAAGTAGATCAACAGAATGATGGCTTTAAGTATGCTGAGAAAAATTTAATATTTTATAGAAATATTGCTTATTTGTACTTGGTCAATTTTATCAAAAATATGAAATTTAAGGAGGCAAAATTTTTTGTTGAGGAGCACGCTATGTTTGAAAAAGTGCAAGAATTTCATGCTAAAATTCCCGCTTTTCGGCTTTCAATCATTGTGACAAACTGTTCAGAGGTTTATTTTGTTTTGGAAGACTATAAGACGGTTTATCAATGGCTCCATCATAAGCGCTTCCAGAACGCACAGACGCCTTTTTTTCCTGCGGTACTCATGAAGGCAATGGGTATTGTATCAAAAATTGAATTGGGGCTATTTTTGAAAGAACGTTTTGAAGCAAAAGAAATCCTGGCATTGCGCAAAATGATTGAAAAAAGCGAGCACCAAGATGCTGAGTACATTTCACTCGTTTTAATGTTTGAATCTGCGATGTTTTGTCGCAACAGGGCCAGCTTAATTGCCACATTGAAACCATATTGGGAGGAGATTCAAAAGATTCCAGACTTTAAGTTTAGTCAGAATGCTTTAATTTACTGTTGGGTCGAAAGCCGGGTAAAGGAACAAACTATGCTTTCGATTATTCCAAATTATCAATAGCATCCCCATGCAACCCTTTTCCCCAACCCTCCGTCCCTCCCAATAACAGCAACACAAAACCAATTTCGCTGTTGTTTCCAAAAAATGAACGGGATGAAACCATATCACCTCTTACTATTTGTCGCCCTGCTGGGTTGGGGCTGCGATAAAACCAGCGAAACACCCGCTTTACCTGCCATTCCGGATACGGTGGTGCAGTCGATTGCTGGCAAATTCAACCAGCCGACCGACTTTACCATTACCAACCTGCAAACGGAGGGACTGTATGCCGCAGATTTTCAAGCACAAAACAACCATTACCAGGCAATTATTTCCGAAAATGGCACCCTGCTTTCCTTGGAAAAGGAACTGCCCCTTGCAGCAATGCCCATCAATGGCGTGCATTTTATAACCCATCAGTATCCTAATTCCAACATGGTTTTTTTGTATGCTGATCTGGACCCAGTTAGCAATGCACCCCTCGGATACTTTACAAAAATAACACGGGCGGGGAAAGGATACCTGCTTTCTTTGGATACACTAGGGGGCCGTATTTCGGTAGAGGAAGAACCTGATACGGTTTGGTGGCGTTATCCTGTGCGTAATGTGGATTATCTTCAGCAAAACATACGTACTGAGATCAACGCTGCCCAGCCCCTTGGTACTTTTTTGTCAGCCGCTTTGCTGGTCGATGCTAATCAGCAAGTGCGCTGGAGGGTGACTACCGTTCATGATTCTTTCCTGAGTCACTTTGAATTTGATGCGGCTTCAAATTTGGTGCAGAATAAGTTGGAAGATTTATTCGGCCTGGATGTGCCCGGGGTTACCGCTGCGGATCTTTTGTTGCAAAATGCTTTGCCAATAGAATGTCAGAATTACTTAGATGTGTATTTTCAAGGGTGGGAATTTCAGCGTGGAATTATACGCTATGAAACAATCAATGGCGTTTCCAACGCACTTGGATTTGTAGTTAAAATCAACGTTGGTCAGGTGGTATATTATACACATTTCGACACGGATGGCATTTTCACAGGGGCAACGCGCGGATAAATGATTGCAAAGGACACCCTGATTCAATTGGTAAAGGCTTGCCAAAAAGGAGACGAAAAGGCCCAGGCCGCTTTTTATGAACATTATAAAAAGCGTATGATGGGTATTTGCCGCCGCTATGCCCGAACCACGTTTGAGGCGGAAGATATTTTTCAGGAAGCGTTTATCAAGGTGTTCCTCAAGATTGGAACAGTGCAGGATCTTGGCGCTATTGATTTTTGGATCAAATCGCTGGTGGCACGTACTGCCATTGATCATTATCGAAAAAATAGTCCGTTTTGGTTTGTGGAGGATGCGGCGAAACCAGGCATTTTGCCC
>CAINVS010000071.1 GCA_903854205.1 uncultured Bacteroidota bacterium
AAGGAAATAAAGGAAAAATAAAAGGTGCGCTGAATACTGCGCTAATCAGAAAATCCAAAGGCATATTGATCAGAATGATAGATGATATAAAATCTGAAATGCCCGGAGTGCTAAAGAAGTTAACTTCGAGATATGAGTAAAAAAACACCCGACTTTGCTCTGAGCAAGTCGGGTGTTTTTTTGTATTGAATATTACAATAAAAGCTACTAGTGATTGGCATACCAGATACAATAATCATACATCGATTCTGTATCATCACCTTCAATTTCTACATCGAGATCACAAAGCGGAACAACAGAATTACCTTTGTCCAATTTTGCTGTGCCCATGAGGCCCATAATTTCAGAAATTGAATCAATTCCCAAGAGATTAAATTTAGCCCCTTCTTTGAAAGGACCTGTAGATTCCCCTACATAAATTACCTGTACCGGAAATTTCAATTTTGACTTGAGATGTTTTTCCCAAGCTTTAAGCATATCTGCTTCTGATTTTGATTTGGCCGTATTCAGTACTTCACGGATACGTCCACCCTGCTCGCCTAAATCAGACCAGAAAAACTCTTCATCCAATTCTGCAATAGCTAATTCTACATCCTTTTCCGTATCGCGGGCTTCCGCTTTTTCAAGATCATGCTCATAAAGCGAAATCAGTGTATAGTCAATCTCTTCTTCAATAGCATCAAGGATTACATCCTCGTCCAGTGCTTTGAGTGAAATACTATCCCATGCTAATGTGTACAGTTCACCGTCTGCTTCTTTTCCTTCGTAGCTGACAATTCTACCCTGCCATCCGCTGAGATCAATCTCAGGATAATCGGGATCATTTACCCCCTGTTTGATACGAACACATTCTCCTTGTTTGAACATATTATTTTTAATTGTTAATGGTTAATGCTTAATTGTTAATATTTTATAAAACCAAATGGTTAATAATTCCTAATTAAATAGCTCACTGGGTTCGGTTCTTAATTATAGAGCTCGCTCTGCTCGGTTCTATACTTGATTACATTTAGCACATACACCTGAAACCAACAATTGAAACTCCTGTGCTTTAAATCCGTTAGGAATATGAAGATCGGGAATTCCAACATGCTCCAAACAATAGGTTTTTAAACATTTTTCACAACGAAAATGCGCATGATTATCGTTGTGTTTGTGGTTTTGTTCATGACAGTCATCCTTACAAAGTGCATATTCAATAGTATCGGTATCATTTGCGATGCGGTGAATCAAGCCGTTTTCCTCAAATGACTTTAAAGTCCTGTAAAGTGTTACCCGGTCGAACTTTGTAGATAATTTTTTTTCGATATACTGATGAGACAGGGCATATTCTGTCTCCAAAAAGAGGGTCAGAATCTCACGGCGGATTTCCGTATTGCGGAGTTTAAATCGATTAAGTTTTTCGAGGACTGATTCCATTGCATTTATTTTCTGCAAAGATAAGAGAAAACAGCCAAGATGCCTATAGTAAGAAAAGTTTAATTTTAGCTTATTGTTTGTTGAGTCCCCAATCGTAAGCTTTGTATTTTATTTTGGCTTTAGAATCGATTGAGATTTTGGCATATTTGTTCAAAAAGTTGATAACATTGCCAAAATCGCTGCTGTACCATTCAAATATTTTAGAAATTTCAATACTTTTTGAGGATAAGCTGTTGAAAAGACTGTTGTTAATAAATTTTAGGGTCTGTTCTTCCAATTTATTATCGATATTTTCTTTTGTCCAGGCTTCATTTAGGAGCGGCGGACAGGAACTTGCGGCACAGACAACGGCAAAATGTACCCGAGGATCTTTAAAAGCCCCAAGCAGTATTTCTTTTTCGATTTTATCCAAAGTAAAGGAAATTCCGCCAATTCTGATGCTTTTGCTTTTCCAGACATTGCCCTTTTCCAACTCCATAATACTGTTAATAGGATATTTTTCTAAAATCAGATCTATAGTAAAGGCATTATAGAGGTTGATCCAAAAAGCCATAGACTCCTGTTTTGTCCAATTGCTTGCCGGAGAATTCTCCGACAACAGTTTCAGGTATTTTTCAATGCTTTGTTTTTCTTTTTTTAAGCCAAAATAATTTACTTTACCATCAGTACTGACATAGATTTTTAATAGTCTGTTCCAGTCCCGATGCAAATTAAGCGGCTCTTCTGCAGGTGCTTTGGTTATTTCTACAGAAGGTTTTTTTATCTCATTTTTTTCAGATTCAACATCTTCAGTTTTGGGTTTTGGAAGTTCGTTTTGATTTTGCAAAACTTCCTTTTTTACTTCCGGCTTATTCTTTTTATCTGTCTTTTTATTCATCTGCAGCGGAAGTTGAGTCTTTGTAAAAAGCTCCTCTTCTGAATTTAATACAGCAGGTTCATTTTTTATGCTGTCTGTTATGCTTTTCTTATCCTGATTTTCTGTAATTTCTTGATCTCCCGAAGTCCTATTTGTGCAGGAAATCAGCAAAAACATTGAGATTAAAAAAAATAAAGTTTGTAGCATTATGTAAATTTCTATTTGTACCAAAGCAAAATAGTATCCACCACCGGTTTCAATTCAGCTGGAAAATGACTTTGCTGTTCTTCAGGTTCACCTACGAAGACTAGTCCGTGGTGGGGCGCATTGACAAATTCCTGATCATAAATTTTCAGCCACTTTTTAAGATGTTCCTGCATGGATTTAAGATTGGCGGCCATTTTTTTAACTTCAGGTTTTCCAAGTCGGGCCGACGAAAATATTCTCTTTAATGGATTCTCTTCTACCCATTCAGACAAATGAACATTTAACCTGTAAAGGCCCTGTTCCGTCAAACTGCGAATCATCATGAGCAGTTCACGCTGATGCGCATTCATGTCAGGATAAATAGCCATAAACGATGCATTATATCCCTGCAATTTTAAACTTTGCCATCGGGCTGGCTGATGTTCAATCAGGCTATTGACCAACAACTCCCTCAACCTAAGCTGCTGCTGCCAAATTCCATAACTGTCATTAAGCAGACGGCTCAGATGCCGCAATTCCTGACTTGCATGTCTTCTCCTGCGAATTGGGCTAAATACTGCAGTATCAAAAAGCAGTGCAAATACCAACCCTCCGGAAAATTCAGCTAAATTGGTAAAAACGAAGTTAATATCCATCACAATATAGCAATAAACTGAAAACAAAATCTTTTACAAACCTTTCCTTAGCCGAGCTACAGGAATGCCCAATTGTTCGCGATAT
>CAINVS010000072.1 GCA_903854205.1 uncultured Bacteroidota bacterium
CGTCTGCGCTTCAATGCCGTCGGGAACGGTGCCATCGGGCAATAAAGGCAGTTGTCCGGCCAGATAAAGTACTCCGTTATATTCCACGCAATGGGAATAATGGCCTTTTGCAGGCGGCGGCATGAGTTCGTTTTGGATGATATTCATAAAAGGGGTAGAGTGTAGAGTGTAGAGAGTAGAGGGTACGACAACACAGATATTTAAGTTAATTTGAGGATTTGTCCCGATTCTCGGTCTGAAAATTTGAGGATTGAGCCCAAATAAAAAAAATCCTTATTTCACAGCATTAGCATACTCTTCAGCAACGCGGTCCCAACGCACTACATTGAAAAATGCAGCGAGATAATCTTTGCGTTTGTTCTGATATTTTAAATAATAAGCATGTTCCCAAACATCGAGTCCCAAAACAGGTATGCCGGCTTTGGCCACCAGATTTTTCATCAATGGATTGTCCTGATTTGCTGTGGTACTGATAAAAAGTTTTTTATCAGCTCCGACTGACAACCAGGCCCAACCTGACCCAAAAACAGTCATTGCGGCTTCAACAAATTTTGTTTTAAAATTATCGAAACTGCCGAAGGAGGCATTGATTTCTTCTGCCAGTTTGCCCGATGGAACGCCAGCGGCATTTGGTCCAAGGGTACGCCAGAAAAGGCTGTGGTTATAATGCCCGCCGCCATTGTTGCGGATAGCATTGTGTTTGTCGTTGTTTTCCAATAGGGTAAAAATATCTTTCAGGCCTTTTGTTGCCCATTCATGGCCTTCCAATGCCTTGTTCAGATTTTTCACATAAGCGCCATGGTGTTTATCGTGGTGAATTTCCATAGTCATCGCATCAATATGCGGTTCAAGGGCATTAAATTCATATTCCAGGGCCGGCACTTCGTAAACAGCTGCAGCTGTCGGATTTGCTCCTCCCTTTGTGGGGCTGTCCTCAATCACGGGTACTGTGTGGACAACTTTACAGCTATCAAAAAGTATAGGGGAAACAAGGGTCCCTAAGGCCAAAATGGCACCGTTTTTAATAAATTCACGTTTTTTCATAATTGGTACTTGATATTTAGTATCTGGTACTTAGTACACAGAAACATAAAAAATTGCAAAAAAGGCAGCATGACACTTAGTTGCACAAAGACATCCTGAAATATTATTGCATTATTAACACAAGGTACAAATTTCAATCTAATTATAAAATGCCCGATTAGGGATAATGTTTAGTTTTGAAATAAAAAAAGACGGTTCCCCAAGAGAAACCGTCTACAAATAATTCGGGAAACAATAAAAGAGGGAGGCTGAATTCCTACGGATAGACCGCCTGCCACTTTTAGAGGTCATTGCCTATTTCTCGAACTTATAATTTTTCTTTTCTGCCTGTTCCCTTACTGCGCCAAGCATAGCCTCATCGAGGGTATTTTTGGTACTGCCTACTGTTTTTTTGCGTTCTTCGGCAATGAATTTCTCACGTTTTTTATTTACCTCACGGATTTTAGACTGAATTTCCTCGCGTTCTTTAGCTTTTTTGTCAACATAAGCTTTGCGTTGTTCGGCATTCATTCCTTTCATTTCCGCAGGCAATTCTTCGTCTTTGAGTTTAGCCAGGTCTTTTTCGTTGTTTTTGAAGGCATCAACTGCATCCCAATCATCATTTTTATAGGCATTGCTTGATTTAGACATTGCGCGTTCTGCAACATTGGCTTCACTGTAAACACCTGCATTTTTATCCTGAGCAGATTGGCGCTCTTTTTTCTCAGCACCTTTGCTTCCATAAGCAATATAAGTGGTGTTAAGTTTGTCGTTCAACTGAACAATTTCAGTATCGAAAGGTGTTGCAATATGCACAACGGTAGCATTGGTATTGATACACATATATTTACCGTCAGCGCGATCAGCACCGTCTTTCCACATTGTACGAATACCTTCTTCGCAGTCGCCGCAGAAGATTGTATTCACAACAATACCGTTGGTGATGGCATCTTTACAGGTGTTTTTATAATCCTTCGGACCTTGAGTGAATGGCTCATTGCCTGCAATGATGATAATTTTCAGGTCATCATTGCTTTTACTCCATTTCAGTTCTTCGGTAGCATCTTTAATTGCCCAACCGCAGTACTCGCTTCCGCCGTTTGTATGGAGTTGGAATAATTTTTCTGATACGAGGTCCAGATCTGTTGTGAGTGGAACCAACATTTTGATATGGCCCTTATCGGCAGGATAATCATCTTTGCCGTATTCATACAGTGCAATTTCGATGTCGGGAATTTTGCCGTCGCGTTTGGAAGTAGCCAATTCATTGACCATTTTCCAAAGTTGGGATTTTGCCTGTTCAATAAGGCCGTCCATACTCCCGCTGGTGTCCAGCAGCAGCGCTACCTGAATCTTTGGGGCACTCTCCGGTTTCTGTGTGTCTGGGTTCGTGGTCGGCAGCGGTGCGAAGGTAGCGGCCAACCAAAATGCGAAAAAACTTAGAAGCTTTGTCATAACTATATTGAATTGAAAGGAAATTAATAGAAAAAAAATTTAGATCATGGAGAAGGACTGCGCAGTACTATTGTCCAATTGAGTTGTTTGAATTTGTCCGTTGTTAAAAATATAGATGTGACGCTTTTAAAAAATGGTGTGAGCCATCTAAAAAAAAGTTCAAAAAAATATTTAATATTGCTTTCTGATAAGTCTCAAATCCACATATAACCAAGAAATGACTAAAAAAGAAAATATATTAAAGCATCCGGTGGGCATTATAGGCTCAGGGAGTTTCGGAATATCCATAGCCAATCTTTTGGCTGAAAACGTGGACGAGATTATCATTTTTGCCCGCAGGGCCGAAGTTAGAGAGGCCATCCGTCAAAGAAGCGGTATGTACAGTCAATTGTCGCCAAAAGTAAGGGCGACCGATAATTTGGAAGAGGTGGCCCTAAAATGCCAGATTATTTTTCCGGTAGTACCTTCAAGATCTTTCCGGGATATGATTCGGGAACTGAGTCCCTTTCTCACTCCTTCTCATTTTCTGATTCACGGCACAAAAGGTCTTGACACGGTTATACCCGAGGGGACCAGTATGAAGTTAAAATCGATTAAAACGATGAGTCAGGTCATTGAGGAAGAGAGCGTTGTTTGCCGTATCGGTTGCTTGTCCGGCCCAAATCTATCGGCCGAGATCTTGGAGGGGCAGCCCGCTGCTACGCTCCTCGCCAGCCGTTATACCGAGGTAATCAAAGCAGGTCAGATTCTGCTGCGCAGCCCCCGTTTTCAGGTTTATGGCACACATGATATTATTGGAGCAGAGCTCGCAGGCGTACTGAAAAACGTCATTGCCCTTGCGGCAGGACTTTTGGGCGGTAAAGGTTTGGGTAAAAACATTTGGGCACTGCTTATCACCCGCGGACTTTCCGAGATGATTCATATCGGAAAAGCAATGGGTGCTGAAGCTAAGGCCTTTTTGGGAGTTGCCGGTATTGGAGACCTTGTCGCTACTGCTTCAGGTATCAAAAGTCGAAACTACACTGCCGGTATGAGAATTGCTCATGGCGAAAAACTGGAAGATATTCTCAATGAGGCTTCCGAAATGGTAGAGGGTATCAAAACCCTGGAAACTGTTCACTTTCTCATTCAACAGTTAGGCATCAGTGCACCAATTTTTGAAGTGACTTATCGCGTTATATTTAAAGGAATGAATTTGGACCGTGCTATCGGTTTTCTGATGACCTATCCTTATGAAGTGGATGTGGATTTTATGTAGTAAGAGTACCTGGTAGAGGGTAGAGTGTACTTGGTAGTGGGTAGAGGGTACTTGGTACTTGGTATTTGGTAGAGGGTAGAGTGTACTTGGTACTTGGATTTTAGTACTTGGTATTTGGTAGAGGGTACTTGGTACTTGGTATTTGGAAAATATCCGTCTATTTAAAAAAAATCGGAAAGCCGATTTTTGTGTTAAAACTTATCAAACCTTTTTGGTTTGCTATTTCGGTTACATCTGTGCCTTTTTAAGCATTATGCTACTGTTGCTTTTGAAAAAGGTTCCAACCAAAGTAAAATGCCAATTTTGGCACAGTTTTAGAAAACTCAACTTCGAGATTATATTTATAAAGATAAAAATACAAATTCAGATGAAATCAATATTTTTTACGCTATTGGCTATTTTTTCTGCAATTGCAGTGCAGTCACAAACAATTAAAATCACTGTCACCGAAAACGGCACACCGATGTCCTACCACAATATTACAGTCAGTCAAAACGGCAGCGAGATTGGTTATGGTGAGACCGACAGCAGAGGGGTGGCAAGAATCAATGTAGACAACCTTTACGGCTCGGCAATTGATGTGGCGGGAAAATACCAGAACGGAGGAACAAAAAAGGAATGGAGTATTAAAGGTAAACTGAAGTTGGATGGCAATAATAGCGTCCACATTAAATTGGAAGATATGAAGCCAAAATCCAGTGATCTGAGATTGGGTGGAATATCGGAGGACTTGCGTATAGGTGGAAATGGTGGAAATTCCGAGGATAGTCAATCAGGCTCAGCCAAATCCATTTCAAAATCTGAATTTCAAAAATCAATGAAAGAGATAAACAACCTTATGAGCAGCTTTGATAAGGCGGATAAGGCAAAATCATTGGCTAAAAATTACAAACTTTCTTCTGCTCAGGTAAAAGAGTTGGTCGCTTCGCTCAATTCTTCTTTTGCGCAAAAAGATGTGGCAATCATGGCCTATCCGAACTGTACAGATCAAAAAAACTATAAAATGGTCACTGATTTGTTTCAAAGTTCGATCATGAGAAAGGATGTTGAAAATGCGACAATAAATAAGTAGGAGGGTAATGAGTAGAGGATACTTAGTACTTTTTCATTACTGATTGATTTAAATAATATAGAGGACTTCGGTCCTCTTTTTTTGACACTAGGCAGAGATAAAATTTGAGCTGCAGTTTGGACTGCAAGTTAATAAGGAAAATAAATTATAAACCGGTAAACTCTTTGAAAAACATTGGTTTCCGCGTCACAGAAGGAGACAAAAATGAAAAAACATCTTAAACTAAGTCCCTTATATTTTATCTCAATTTTATTGTTTATCAGTTGTACGCAACTGAATAACATTGCCAATACGCCCAAAATCAGTCCGGAATTATTTCTTCAAAATCAACATTGGATTAAAATACAAATTGCCGGTTACAATTTTATTTGGAGCCAACCCAGTTCAACGGTTATTGTCTATTTTGTAGGACTTTTTAGTATCTATACCGGATATTCATTTTTACATAATCGTCAAAAACAACAATCAAAATTATGGTGGGGAATAGGACTTCTACTCTCGGGGCTCGGGGCATTGTTTGGGGGAACAAGCTACCAGGCATTCGGTTATGAAATTAAATGCAACGGAAGAGACATTTGTAACTGGACAAGTTGGTGGGAAGTTGTTTATTTGCTGCTCTCAGTTTCGGGAATGAATGCATTTTTAATTGCTGCAAGCTACACAAATACGAAAGGTAAATTCAGAAAAGCAATAATTGTATATTCATTATTCAATACGATAGCCTATACAATTTTATTGTTGTATGGTGCTTTAACACCAATTAAATTTGCAGTCTCCTTCGAATATATGACCTTAATTTCTGCCCCTTCTGTTATCTTCCTTTTAGTTCTGCATAGCACAAACTATGGGAAACAAAAAGACGAAATGAATTTATTCCTGAGAAATAGTGGGTTCATTTTAATTGCTGTAGGGATTGCCTATAGTGTTTATCTCAGTTATGAAATTAGGGCTTTTTTGTGGCAAAAAGGTATATGGTTTACAGAAAATGATGTCCTGCACTTGGGTATGATTGGCTGGGTTTACTACATTTTAAGAAAAGCGAGGCCCCTGATTAATGATTTAAACTGCAGAATAAAAAAAAGAGACTAACTTTAAATCACCAATGTAAAAAGGAAAATTAAACTTTTGTCAATCAGTTATATGCCCCCAAAAACCCGCATAAATTAAATTAAGTTGGCTTTTTTCTGTTATATAAGCGCATTTTCAGTACCTTAGGGTATAAATACTGATGTACTAATTTGACAATTCTATTTAAATTACTTATAATTTTTACTTTCGACATCGATTAAGGGTTTCTTTAACTATGAAACGGAAAAGACATTTATGAAAATTAAATTAACGCTCCTCTGTCTATTATTTTGTTCCTTTATTTACGGACAATTTGAAAACAAATCTGTCTTATTTATCGGCAACAGCTATACTTATGTCAATGATTTACCCCGTATGATTGCCGATGTGGCTGCTTCTGTGGGCGACACATTAAGGTATGACAGCAATGCACCCGGCGGTTATCGCCTGCTGAATCATTCAACAAATGCCACGACATTGGCAAAGATTGCACAGAATAATTGGGATTATGTAGTGCTGCAGGAGCAGAGTCAGTTTCCCTCCTTTCCCGATGGGCAGGTAGAAACGGATGTTTTTCCCTATGCACATTTTCTGGATAGCCTTATCACAGTAGGAAACGAATGCACCGAGACAGTATTTTATATGACTTGGGGCAGAAAAAACGGCGATGCCTCCAACTGCGCTTCCTGGCCGCCGGTTTGCACTTATGACGGTATGGACAGTCTGCTGAATTTGAGATACAGAATGATGGCAGACAGTAATCAGGCGATTGTATCGCCTGTCGGGGCAGTATGGAAACATCTCAGACAAAATTTTCCGCTGATTGAGCTCTATCAGGCCGATGAAAGTCATCCTTCTGTAGCCGGCACCTATGCTGCTGCCTGTTGTTTCTATGCAGTACTTTTCAGAAAGGACCCTACTTTAATCAGTTTTAATTCCTCATTATCTGCAGCAGATGCGGCAAATATTAGAGCAGCGGCAAAATTAATTGTATATGACAGTTTACTGAATTGGCAGGTAGGCAAGTATGATCCTATTGCTGAATTTACCTACACAGATTTAGGAAACGGTGAAATATCTTTTACAAACAATTCTTTAAATTTTACTGAATTTTATTGGAGTCTTGCTGGCGATACTTCAACAGCAATGAATCCGACTCATCAATTCAATCCCGGCCTTAATAAGGTCCTGCTAACTATTTATCGCTGCGGCTTTAAGGCTAGTTTTTTTCAAATGATTTTTATCAGCACGATTGATGATGTCCATAATCAGGAAACTGATAAGCGCAATTTTATACTTTATCCGAATCCTGCTAGCCAAATCATCAATTTGAAAACTGATCTGACTTTATTGGGCGAATTTTACAGTGTTTATGACAATAGCGGAAAAGCTGTTTTATCAGGAAAAATAAATTCTGAAAACATGTTGATTGGTATAGAAAATTTAACTGCCGGACTTTATTGGCTGTGTGTGGGTGACAGGAAGAGATTTGGTTTTAGTGTTCTAAAAAGGTAATGGTTCAATTCTTAGATTCAATAAAATTAAATATATGATTTGGATTGATAAAAACGGCGCATTAGAAAAGGAATTTATTTTAAATTCCTTCTCAGAAATTATTTTAAAATTACAAGTTTTAGCATTAATTGCTGATAAGCTAAACCATCATCCTGATTTTACAGTGAAAGATTACAATAAAATTATTTTTCATTTGAAAACGCATGATCAGGGAAATTCAGTAACTGAAAAGGATATACAACTTTCAAAAGAAATTGACAATCTTTTTAAATAAATACAAAAAAAGCCGGAGAAAAATCCCCGGCTTAATTTCTTATCTGACTGAAAGTTCATTTATCTCAGCAAGGTCACATCCCCTCTGATAATTTCTTTAAATCCGTCGATATATTCTACTTCAGCATACCAGGCATAAACACCTGAGTTCATCGCTACACCTTTGAAGCTGCCATCCCAACCTGTAGTCGGATCATTAGGCAGAAGGTCAGTACCTTCAAATACCAATTCGCCCCAACGGTCATAAATGCGGAAGACATTAACCTTAGCCACTTTTTCGTCACCTTGTATGAAGAAGTTATCATTATTGCCGTCACTATTTGGCGTGAAAGCACTCGGAGCAGCAGCACGACGCGGTTTAGTTACAGATATATTCACGGAAGTATCAACCTCGCAACCCAGCGGACTGACAGCATGAAAGTTGTAAACAGTACCGTTTGGCGGATTGACAACTACCTGAAAATTGGAAGTATCAAATACTGAATTTGCATTCACATCCATCCAACTGAATACTGCATCCGAAGTATCGTTGAGCATGACCGCCAATGTGATGCTGTCACCGTATTCAATCGTCGTGTCGAGCGGAGAGAAGAAGGTGATGAAGAAAGGCTCTGCCGCTTCAATCACTGCAGTTTCTTCTGTCACACAACCGTTCACATCGCGGACATAAACTGTGAAAGTATCGGCACCC
>CAINVS010000073.1 GCA_903854205.1 uncultured Bacteroidota bacterium
ATCACCTTAAAATCTGTTCTTCTATTCTGCGCATGTTCCGCATCGGGGCAGTTTACCCCCTCTTTACAGCTGTTGATGATCATGGTTTCGCCATAACCCTTGAATTTTAGGCGGTGTTTATTGACTCCATTTGCAACTAGATAGTCGTACACAGCTTTTGCCCTTCTTTCGGAAAGTGCCAGATTGACCTCCGAAGTGCCCTTTGCATCTGTATGCGAGCGGATTTCAACACTGATCGTATTATTTTTCAGGATTTGAATGATTTCCTGAAGTCCTTTGGAACGCTTCATGTCCAGGACATCGCGATTGGTTTCATAGCCAATTTCGGCCACTTTGATGATATCGCCCACTTTGAAGCCGATATGACCAATCACTTTAAACTCGGTCCGGCGATTGACCGCATGTTCTGCATCTGTACATTTTACGTTATCTTTACAGCGGTTTTTGATCATGGACTCTCCATAACCCTTGGTCTGCAGTCTTCCTGCTTCAATCCCTTTTTTTACCAAATAAGCTTTGAGTGCATCGGCACGGCGCTGAGATAGATCTTTATTGTATTCTGTGGTTCCCACAGCATCTGTATGCGCACCAATTTCTACAATGACATGTTTATGGGAATTCAACACTTCAATAAGACCTGCAAGTCCGGGTGATCTTTCGTCCACATTGGCCGCATTTGGCTGATAAAAAATACTGGCCACCTCAATTACATCGCCTACGGCATAATGTGATTTTTTTTCCGGTTTTTTAACTTCATTATCAATCGGTTCTGTATTATTAACAACAGGTGGAGCCGTTTTTACATCGGGCAACATTTTGGTGATATTATTAGGATTTGCTCTATTTGGATTAGCATCTGAATTATTGGAAGCCTGAGTATTGTTTACTGCATTGGACCTAAACTGCGGTTCAAATTCACGAACAAAAACGCCATTTTCATTCAGATAACCGATGATGACAAAATCAGTTCTTCTATTTTTTCGGTGATCCTCTTCTCCGCAGCTCACGCCGTCATTACAGCCATTCACCGTGAATTGCTCACCAAGTCCCTGATAGCGGATTCTGTCGGCTGCAATTGCATTGGAAATGAAATAATCGGCCGTATTTTTTGCCTGCAACTGCGTGATAGAAAGATTATTTTGTGCCGATCCGCGGGAATCGCTGTGTACATAAATCTGTACCACCAATTTTGACTGCGATTTCAGGGCTTCCAAAAAACCTTTCAGCTCATTGGAAGTAGAAACAAACTGCCCGACACTGTTGTAGGCATCGTTAATGCTGACTTTTTCTCCGGCTTTCAGCGGATCGCGGGCGCGCGGGGGCAGCGGACGAAGCATTTCTGCTTTGTAAATATCCTCATTGCCCTGTCCGCCGGGACGGTTGGAACTGAAATAACCTGTCTGATTGCGGCCATCGAATACAAAATACATGTCGTCGTATGACGAATTGACCGGCTTGCCCAAATTTTGACAGGGAGACCAATCTATACCGTTATCCAAGCGTTCCGAAACAAAAATGTCCATTCCGCCAAATCCAAAATGCCAATCGGACGCAAAATACATTCTTCCGAATTCATCGGCAAAGGGGCTCATTTCATTGCCCGGACTGTTAATTGCAGCACCCAGATTTTTGGGCTCGGTCCAGCCGTTCTTTTCTTTTTTGGAAACATAAATATCGTAGCCGCCATAACCGCCGGGGCGATTGGAAGAGAAATAAAGCGTGCTGCCATCGGAAGAAAGAAAGGGATGTCCTGTAGAAAATGGCTTTTCGGAATTAACACCTGCATTGTATGGAAAAAATAGCTCAGAATCGATATCCCATTCATTGTAGTTTTTTGTTTTGTACAAATAAATGTCCATCAATAGTCCACTTCCTTCAATGTGCCGGATGCCGTCCATAAAATTATTGGAAGTAACTGCAACCCAATCACCACCTTTGGTATAGCTCATCGGCGCGTCATTGATATCACGACCCACAAATTGCCTGAGCGGTTTCAAGCTTCTGAGACTGTCATTTTCAAAATTGATGTCCGCAGAATAATACTGATTGAAGGCATCATTAGTCCAGCTAAGCTGTCCACCTTTTTCAACGGCAACTGAGCGGCAGGAAGCAAAATAAAGTGCAGTGCCATAAAGAACCGGTGCAAAATCGGCATTTTTAGAGTTAAACTGTTGCGTTTTGACTTCGAATAGAGGCTGAGAGAGTTGCAATTTCTGCAAAAAATCGCAGGAAGCGGCAAAATGATTGCCTTTCAGTGAATTCGTTTTGGCATATTCCAAAAACCATTTTTTGGCCTCTTCGTTTTTTCCGTTCGATTTTAAGGTTTGGGCATATCCAAACAAATGCTTGTGCATATTACTGTAAGTAATGGCTTTCGCAAACCATTCTTCTGCTTTCATGAGATTGTTTGTCATATAATATGACTCTGCCAATCTGGAAATTGCAATTGGTTGTTCGGGATCCAATGCCAATGCTTTTTCGTAAGAAAGAATGGCATCTTTGTACATGTTGGCACTAAAATAGGCATCTGCCTTGTCGAATAGTTCGCGTTGAGCAAATATCGGCAGCGCAGTTAATACAAACAGAAAGGATAAAATTAGTTTATGTATAGATGACGTATTCAAAGTCTTAAGAATTGAAAATTGAAAATGAACGCAGTGAGCTCTATAAAATTGAAAATTTCACCCCTATCGGGGTTTTTAACATCGCAGCTTTCGCTGCTATAATCTTTTCACCCCTTCGGGGTTATGCTCCTAAATTGAAGCTTCTAAAAAAATTAAAATTCAACCCTTAATCTAACATTTATACGGCGCGAAGTCAAATAATTGGGAATGGCATAACTAGTATTCGTAAAATCTTTGATCCAGGTATTGGAAGCCACATTGGCCACTGCCATGAGGTTGAATACCTCGGCGCTGAGCCATACATTTCTCAAATATTTCATTGCATGTTTTTTCTTGCGGTACTCATCATAGGCTTCCGGCATGGAAATTTTGTTCTCATCGGCAAAATGTTTTTTGACATATTTGTCACGATTCCAGAGTCCGAAGCTGAAACCGCAGTCGATACGGTGATAGGCCGGATATCTATAGAGATTTCTTGCAACTACGTTATCGCGCGGAATTCCGAAAGGCATCCCCGCTCCTACTGTCAGGGCCAGATTCACCTGAAACCACTCAGCTCCTGGGAAATAATCCTGAAAATACATGGAAAAAATAAAGAGCTGATCTGTCGGTTTGGGCACATCGGGTGTTAATATCGTATCAATTTGGGTACCCACCAAACGATAGATTTTATGCTGCACTGAATCAAAACTTTCGCGGGCACGCAGGAAGGACAGATTCACCCAGGATTCCATACCGGGAACCAGTTCCCCATTCAGACGAAAATCAATACCACCGACATAGCCTTTGGCCATATTATCACCATAGTAGCGAACACGTACATTTTCAACATCGTAAGGAATGAGATCCCACTGATGTTTGTAATAAGCTTCAGAAATGAATTTGAACCGACGCTTGAACATCATAAAATCCCAAACAACACCGCCCAAAGCATGTATTGATTTCTGTGCCAAAACTCCGGAATTGATATTCCCCCTAAAATCTCTCAATTCACGATAAAAAGGCGGCTGATGATAGGCACCGCAAGCGAGTTTAAATGTAAGATCTTTCGTTTTTTTTGTGGTATCGGACAATAAATTGTGGAAACGCATGGGGGTGTAATAAATCTGCACCCTCGGAGAAATAACCAATTCTTTATTAATGGTCCAATACTGTGCTCTGACCCCGGCGGTAAGGCGTAGAAAATGGGCTTCGTTTTTAAATTCCCAGGTATTTTGTACAAATCCGGCCAAACGATGAGAACCCAAAATAGTATCAGTGTTGAGATAATCATTAATAACCAGCATAGTTGTATCAAAAGGCAGTGTAAAGCCCAAGGAATCAAATCTTGCCCATTCTTTCAGTCTGTCATGAATATATTCATATTTATAGGTAGCACCCCATTGCAATAGGTGGTTGTTATCGAAACCTTTTGGCGTATTGCTGCGCTCATGACTGAGTGCCCCAACATATTGGGCCTGCAGTACATTTGATCGCAGATAATTGCGTGCGAACTGATGAGTTTCTCCATAGGCCAGTGTTCCGACAACTTCTCCGAAATTGTCTTCACCCAGTCCGGTTTCCACCTCTTCCAAACGATAGAAATTCTGAATATCGATGCGCTCATTTTCCCGGCTCTGATAGGCTGAGAGCATAAATCGGTGTCTGACGGAATTTTGGATGCTTATTTTTTTATCTTCCAACTCAATTTTCTGAACCGGTTGAGCATAAGTGGCTGAGGTTCCTACAAAATTGGTATTGAAATCTGAAATTTCTTTTCCTTCAAAAAGTGAACTTAACCGTATTGCCTGATTGAAAAGTCCGGTGGTAGTAGCACTTGACAAGGGTACCAGGGTAAATTGGGCAGAGTTATAACCGCCAATCAGTTCTACCTGCCAGCGACTGCTGAGGTCATAAATAAAATCGCCTTGAACATCCACAAAATTAGGCACATACTCTCCTTTTATGTCCAAACTGTTCAGAATATATTTTGTTGTTTTGTAACGTGCACCTAAGGTATATGTAAAACGACGGCTGTTACTGTTTTTCAAATATTTTGCTCCACCCAAATAAACTGAGGCGCCCAAAAGACTTCCTGTGACTCGGCCTTCGAAACGCTCGGTCGGTCTGCGATAACGGACATCCAACACTGAGGACATTTTATCGCCGTATTGTGCCTTGAAAGCTCCGGAGGAAAATGACAGCGCATCGAGCATGTCCGGATTTGGGAAGGTGAGTCCCTCCTGCTGTCCGCTGCGGATGAGCAAGGGCCTGTAAATTTCAAAACCGTTTACATAAACCAAATTTTCATCGTAATTGCCGCCACGTACAGAGTACTGAGAGGTCAATTCCCCGCCGGGGCCGGCAGTAACGCCAACTGCCATAAACTGCAGCATCGACTCCAGATTCATAGTTGTTGTCGGCAGATTTTTAATATCATCCCCTTTTATTCTCAGCGCATCTGCTTCTTTTTCTTCAAAAGTAGTAATAAGCACTTCAACGGTCATCAAATCACTCAACAGAATGTTCAAACGAATGACATCATTGGGTTTGAGCCTCATGTCTTTAACCGTTCTAGAGGGGAAGCCTGTGGCCATAAAGACCAGATCGAATTTCATATCGGCCGGCACTGAAATGTCGTACCTGCCCTGTTCATCTGTTTTGACAACACTGCGCTGCTGATTGTCAACAACTACGACAACAGATACGAACGCCTGTACTTCTCCGGAAACGGAATCTGAAACGGTACCGACAACACGGGCAGTTTCCTGACTCAGTGCCTTTTCACCGAAACAGAAAAATATTATTGCAAAAAAAAGCAGTTTGTATCTTAATGACATAGACAGATTGGCTGAAACTAACAGATAAACGACTTCAAAGGGTTTATTGATGGGTATTTTAATAGGAAAATTTCAATTTTATTTCAGAATCAATTTTTTGACCGATCTGAGTCCGTTTTCGGTACCCAATTCCACAAAATAAAGTCCGGAAGCCCAATTAGCAGGAACGGCAAATTCAAGTTCCTGAACGCTATCCAATGATAGATGTTCTGACCAGATAATTTGACCGGTAGCGCTGTAAATATTTAAAGTTGCCAGCTGTGGCAGAATATCGGATATTCTAATTTTGAAAGAATTTCCTGCACTGGTATAATTGGGGTAAATATCCCAATTTAATATAAGTTCCGGCGCTTGTTCAACAGCAGCACTGAGGACAGTATTGAAATAGGTAACAGGTGAATAACCGGCACAGGTGTTTCCATAGTTGAACGGATAAACTCTCCAGGCGTAAGGAAAAATAGCCGGTCTGGGTGAAAATACACGATTTGTCTGATAGAAAGTATCTGTCAAAAGAACTCTTTCCAAAATCTGATTAGCGGCATAAGGTTCTTTGTAAATTTCAAGAAAATAATGTGTGGCACCAGTTGTTGCATTCCATTCAAAACGCGGATTCTGATCTGAGATAATTGCAGCATCTAAAGGTGCGAGCTTAGTAAGCAGACCTACAGAATCATTCATTGGGGACTGATTATAGAGCCAATTTGGTTTTTTAGTCAGCACAAATGCTTTCATGGCATCAATCTGTTCCTGTGAAAATCCTACCTGACATTCATCGTAAGCATAAGACATGATATACCAGCCGTCACTTCTGAAGGAAACAGAATCGGGATCCAACTGCTGTTGTCCGCTAATACTGTTAGTATTGGAACAGAGCCAACGAAAGGCCAGATAATCTGAAGGTGTATCGCAGAAACCGTCAGCTGCAAAGCTGCAATTGGCTGTAGCGCCTGCTCTTGCAACATTTTCTACAAAAACGGTATCAATGATTAGGGTGTCATTCAGGTAAATGGTATCTTTAAAATCGGTATAGTTGATAGTTACCATTTCAGGTGCGGGGCTGTTGAAAGACTGAACCGGGTTGCCATTCCAGCTGTAACCACCCTCCCATCCCAGAAAGGTATGCGGCATACTTAGACAATGCCCCATTTCATGGGCAAATGTATGACCGAAGATACAGCCATTTCCCATTGCAATACCTCCGTAAGGAAGATTGTAACCGCAATTTCCGGCAGGATTTCCGACAAAATAAACATTGATGGTATTGGCTACATTGTATTGCAGCATTCTTATTCCGCCTGCTTTTACTGAATCATGACTGTAAAATTCAGTTTCGTAGATATAGCGAATAGACCCCTCAATAAAAAATTGAATGCCCGTGGCACTAAAATCTTCGTTGAGCTCACAAAATGATTTGAGGACAGCATCATATCCAACTGCGCCCACGCTGTCAGTTCTTCCGACAATATGTATGGTAAGCGGCAGATACATGATACCGCCGTTTCTCGATTCCAGCAATTCGCTGAATCTGGAAGGATCCTGCTGATAATCTTTTAACCAAGCAGAACGACCTGGGGCGGTTCCACAGGGCAAATTAGGATTTTGAGCAAAACTGCTGTTAAAAACAACAGATAATATTGTGATGGTAATTAGCATTATTCGCATCTTCGGCAAAGTTTTGGATGTTAAAAACAAAGCATATTTAACAAAAGTAGGGATTTAGCCTCGAATGGCGAAAGGCCAAGGCTAAAAGTTTTATTAATAATGTTAATCATTTGTGCTAATTTAAAGCAGTTTTAATGTATAAGCCAAATAAGAATATAATCAACCGATGAAAACAAAGATACTTTTCTTTAGCTGTCTTATTTTTTACAGCTTTTGCTACTGTCAGGTTCCAAGTTCTGAAAGATCGGAAGCCGTTCTACAAAAACAGCGCAAGTCTTTGGAAAAAACATTAAAGGAAAAGGGTTTTGCCTTAGGAGATCCGATTTTTATCCGAATTTTCAAAGCAGAAAAAGAACTGGAAGTTTGGATGCAAAAAAAAGGATCAGTAAAATATACTCATTATAAAACTTATCCTATCTGCACTTATGGTTCCAAAGGACTTGGCCCCAAACTTAAGGAGGGTGACAATATGGCTCCGGAAGGATTCTATTATGTACCAAAAAGTAAAATGAATCCAAACAGCAGTTATCATCTGGCTTTCAATTTGGGTTACCCTAATAAATATGATGAAGCACATCATAGGACCGGCTCGGCGCTTATGGTGCATGGAAACTGTGTTTCGATAGGCTGTTATGCTATGACGGATGCAGGCATTGAGGAAATTTATACTTTAGCTCAAAAATCATTGGAAAACAACCAGAAGTATTTCAAAGTGCATTGTTTCCCATTCCGTATAACAGATAAAAATTTGTCAGAACATAAAGATTCTAAATGGGTTGGTTTCTGGCAAAACCTGCAGGAGGGATATAAGTACTTTGAGAAGAATGGCAGACCGCCAGAGGTGAGCGTAAAAGATAAAAAATATGTCTTTGAATAAAAAAAGCCCCGAAACGAATTATGTTTCGGGGGCTTTATCTTTATGGAAAGAAATTAGAACTGTGCTGATTTACAACCCGCTCTGCGTTTGCGGCGCTGACGTGCACCTGCAAGGCCTTCATCTGTAATATTGTAAGAGATGGTTAAACCTGTAATAAGGTACCAATCGAGACCTTTGTCGCTGCGATCGATATAACCGCCACGGTTGGCAACTGCCTGTCTGTACTGATCAATTTCAACATTGGTGCTTCCATTCTGCTCCATGAGCAAAAGATAAGTTCCATCTGACATGAGTTCCTGATAAGAAAGAGATCTGAGATTAGTTGAAGAAACCAAATTTCCGTCACCGTCATATTCATTGTCAATCAGATTATATTCACCTTCACGATAAGGAGTCTGATCGTAGAGTGATTCTCCTGAAAGATTATCAACCGCATAAGTATTTCCTACATCATCAAGGTGATCTGTAAATGTTTTACGGAAACCGATTTCGAAACCAATATTTAGGTTAGAGTGAACCGCAAATTTGAATCCAAGACCCAAAGGGATTGAAACCTGTGTCAATTTATAGGGCTCTCTGTTAGGAAAAGTGTTAGAGCCCTGACCTTCCGTATGAATTGGCTGCAATTTCACCCATTCACCATCTCGATTCGGGTCGAAGTGGCGGGTTTTTGGATTGAAGTTAAAGACACTCAAACCTAAAAAGGCATATGGTGAAAACATTTTACCGTGACCGACAGGATTGTAACCCATAAGGTTAAATTCGCCCATCACTCCAAACTCCAATATTGGGGAACGGAAATCAAGATTTCTTAATACGTTTTCGTCTAATCTAGAATCCTGATCATTACCGGAGATAGACCCATATGCAACCTGCCCACGGAAAGTAAGGTATTTATTGAGATTGTATCTTGCAAAAACAGCACCTGCAAGGTGCATGTGTTTAATATCAACAATAGTATTTACAAGTTCACCGGAATAATTGGAAACACCACCAAGTATACCCACTTCCCAATAAGGGCGGGCCCAACCGTGCTGTGCTGTTACTAAAAATGGCGAAGCCAAAGCCAAAAGAGAAAAGAGTATTTTTTTCATTGCTCAATGTGTTTTTTAACTAAGTAGGCTGAATTAAAAAATGTCGTAAAATTTTATGCAGGTTTTTTGATATGAACGAGGCGTAAAACACAGACAACGTGGTACGTTGTAGCGTATTTACAACAAAGTTCAAAGCAAAAAGACAAATAAAATGCGACATTCATTATTTCATCCTACTTAAATGCAATAATTAAGCATTTTATTACAGCATGAAGGTAGTTTTTTTTTTTGAAACTGCCTAAAATCATAAATAAAATTTGTTTTTGCCCATCAATTCACGACGACAGTATCTCTGGAGTATGAAAGTGTCGTAAAAATCCCCTGTCCGCCGTTTATATTTGTTAGAATTCGAGTAGGTTGGGCAAAGGGGCTGAAATTCGCAGATTCAGCATCAGATACTGTCTGTAAAAAGTCATGATAAACTTTATCGATATGATAAAAAGTGCCAATAAGTGTATCTCCAACAGCATAATCGAAATCAGTACCGAAAGTTACTTTACCGCCATTAAAAAAACGTGCATCATCAATAGAAATATCAAATTCGGGCTGTTTTGAAATATTAAAGAATCCAAAATCTTCAGTAAGTGCGTCCAAATGAACTATTATTCTGTAAAAATCGACTGTTGCACCATCGTCTATAGCTGATACCATCAATGAAGCTAAAGTATCTTTGAATGTGAGTGCCATTTCACTGATTGGTACAGGACGCAGAAAACGCGTAGTGGCTAATGCTTGTCGATTATTTAGATTATCAATTACTTCCAATTCAAAATCATGGTCATAATCAGTTGGACAAATATTTGAGGAACCATAGTTGTAAAAACGGGTACGATCTGCATTAAAGAATGGAATAAATCCGAAAAGACTGTCAGCAGGACAGTTATTGGAAAAATAAAAAGACTCCTCCAATGTGTCGACAACTCCATTATGTTTAATAATCACAGTTGCCCCTTTTACCAAAGGACAGGCGTCGAGATTTTCAAAAAAACCTTTGGTTTCAGTAAGCAATACACGATATGGCTGTCCTGCCTCCAAATAACATTCCACAGTGAGGATTCGTTCAGGCTCCGGCAGATTAAGGTCTACATCCCGAGTAAGCGCGTCGCAACTGCTCAACAGAACAGCAAAAGCCAAAAAGGCCAAAAAATAATTGATATATTTCATAACAGTACAATTCAAAAGAATGATTAAAATTCAAAATTCCAAGTCAGCGTAGGAATAATCGGCAATAAGGTTACCGCTTTTGCCTGAAAGCGTTCGGGAACTCTCAAAGGATCATCTTCAGTTCCTGCAGCATATTCAGGAGTGATATATATAAAGAATACATTGTATCTGTTGTACAAATTATATACACTCAAAGTAATATCACTTTTGAATTTCTTTTTTTGGAACAGTTTAATTACTGCGCCAAAATCGAGTCGGTGGTATGCCGGCAAACGGTATGCATTGCGTTGACTGTACACAGGAACAAAACGGAAAGGGTTCTGACCGGCAATATCTGTAATCAGCATGCGCTGTTCGGGCAATGAGTAGGCTTTTCCTGTGCTGTAAACCCAGGCAAGTGAAAATGTAATAGGCAATTTTTGCAGGAATTTTACTTCGGGCAAAAGATCTTTCAAGTCAAGTGTACCAACTACAGATACATCATGTCTGCGGTCGGAAGAGGAAGGAAAGGGAGAACCGTCCATAATATCAGGAAACTTGCGCATGGCCCAGGAAAGTGTGTAACCAATCCAACCGCGGAATGGTCCATTTTTCTTTTCGAGATAAATTTCCGTACCATAGGTATCACCTGTGCCGAAGACAAACTCATTATCCAATGCATCGTTTACAAAAAGTTGAGCACCGTCGCGAAACTCAACCTGTCCGTACAACCATTTGTAATAACCTTCCACAGAGAAGAAAAAATCACGTCCAAGTGCATAGGCTCCACCAATTGAAATCATATCGGAGGACTGCGGTTTCACCCCTGGGTTAGAAGGATACCAGACATCTGTCGGTAAGGAAGCACCGGAAGATGCTACCAAATGTATATATTGATACATTCTGGTATAGCTGGCTTTCAAAGAAAAATTTTCTTTGACATTATATTTCATGGAAAGTCTGGGCTCAATACCGCCAAAAGCCTTTTCATTATAAAAACCGCTCAGTCTGAGTCCATAATTCATGGAAAAACGGTCACTTACTTTCCAATCATCAGCAAAATAACCTGCCAATTCTCCGCCATGATAATCCTGCCCGGCTTCAAACTGAATATCATCGCCATTTCCTGCATCGAAGCGGTTTACAGAAAAATAGTGATAAGTACCATGAATACCGTACTTGATGCTATGTTTGGGACTAGGGGACCAGGAATAGTCTGATTTTAAATTAACATCTCTGATGCCAGAACCCAACTTTACCGAGAACTCATCAAAGGTATTTTTTATTTTATAGACATAATCAGAAAAAGTAATACTGTTATTCATGAAGAGCTTAGGCGTCAGCATGCGATTCCAGCGAATAGTGGAGGCAATATTTCCCCAATTGAAATTGATACTTAAATCCTGATCTTTGAAAATAAAAAAGTCTCGGCCATAATAAGCACTTACATAGAGTCTGTCTTTTTCGCTAAGCACAACGTTGAACTTTGCATTAAAATCATGAAAACTGTAATCCGGGATTTTGTTAAAATTTGGTTTTTTCTCATTGACTTTATTGATAATACCTGTAATAAGGTCAACATAGGTGCGTCTTCCGGAGATTAAAAAAGAAGATTTATCTTTTACAATCGGTCCTTCCAGCATAATTCTGGAAGAAATAATGCCAATTCCGCCCGCTACAGAGAATCGTTTTTTATTACCTTCCCGCATACGGACATCAATAACAGAGGACAGTTTTGAGCCGTATTCAGCCGGAAAGCCTGCTTTGTAGAGTTTTACATTGCTGATAGCATCAGCATTGAAGGTACTGAATATACCAAATAAATGTGTTGGATTATAAACAGGCGCTTCATCGAGTATGAACAGATTTTGATCCGGATTACCGCCCCGAACAAAAAGTCCGGCGGTACCTTCTCCCCCATTTTTAACTCCGGGTTTAAGCTGCATTACCTTTAAGACATCTGCTTCTCCAAAAACTACAGGAATTTCTTTAATTTCTTTTCCGCTCAGTTCTTCAACCCCCATCTGAGTAGAATTTACTTTTTCAGTATTGGAACTTGCTATTACAATAACTTCTTCTGTTAAAGCATCAGAGGAAAGTTCTACATTAAAAACAGTATCTTTATCGAGATAAAAACGGTAACGCTGCGCTTGCAGTCCGATATAAGAGACCACTACAGTAACTGAATCCTTTGGCAAGGTCAAACTGAAATAACCGTATTCATTAGTACCGGTACCGGTCTGCCCATTATTGATGGCAACATTGGCACCAATAAGATCCTCTCCTGTTTCCTGATTGCTGACTTTTCCGCTAATCGTAAACCTTACTTGAGCAAAGGAGATTGTTGTGCAAAATAAGAAAAGAATTGTAAACAGATTGCGCAGCTGAATCGATATTATAAAAAGCATATTTCGTTGTACAATGAGTGATTACATAAAAGAAGAATAGCAAATCTAATTAAGGTTGATATCGAATTGATAAAAAAATTAAAAAACGAGATTTGAGCAAAATGTTCAAATCTCGTTAAAAAAATAGTTAAAATTACCATTCTTCACCATCTTCTTCATCATCATCTTCTTTATCTATAGGCAAAGTCGATTCTATTTTGGGAATTTCATTTTTTGGTTCTTCTGTCGTTTCTTGAACTTTTGAAAATTGTTCTCCTTCCAAATTATCTTCCTCATCATACCTGCGGGCATATTCTTCATAGTCATACTCAGGCATTAGCTCTGTTTTGACATGTTCTACAACATCTGTTAAATTCTCAATAAAGCGGTTAAAATCTTCTTTGTAAAGAAAAATTTTGTGCCTTATATATCCTTCATCTTCAAATCGGCGGGTACTCTCAGTAATTGTTACAAAATAGTCACTGCCTTTAGTTTGACGCACATCAAAGAAATAAGTTCTTCTTTTCCCTGCTTTTACTTTGCGTGAATATACGCTCTCAAAACGCTTTTCTCTATCAAATTCCACGGTTAAAAAAGTTTTAATTAACAGATAAATGCTATGCAAGTAAATATTTGACAATCAGGAAATAAAGTAAACCTACAAAAATGCCTGAGCAAAATAAATTTAAACAATTATCAAAATATTTAAACAAAAGTAATAAATTTTTGTGGCATTTTTAGGCAAAAATATTTTATTTTTGATTAAAACTTACTCTCTAATTCTATCCAAAAGATCGCTGAGTATACCTGCATCTTCCAAATTCAGTTCCAAATGTGGGTCTGTGAAAAGATTTTCTAAAGCTTCAGAGGCTTTATGAAGAATTTTTAGGCCTTTTTCGCTGATAAAGATATCTACACGGCGCCGGTCATCCTGGCATTCGTCTCTTCTGACAAGTTCTTTTGCCAGTAATTTATCAACAAGACGTGAAGCATTAGACATTTTATCAATCATTCTTTCGGTCAGCAACTTAATGGTAGCAGGGTCTCCATTCAAGCCTTTCAGTATCCTCAAAATATTGTACTGCTGAATAGTCAGATCAAGCGGCTTCAAGGCATCAGATTGTTTCTTACCCAACCATGATGCAGTGAACATAATATTAACAGCGGCCTTTTGATAGTTATTTGTGAAGGGTTTCTGTTGATTGATTTCCTGTTCAATTTTCATATTTTAATTGCTAAATGTTTCAACACAACTATTTATAATTTGCAAAAATATTAAATCAAATTATAATAAACAATTGTTTAAATAACAAATGAAAATATAATAAAATTGTTCAACTCAAGTCAAACCTTTTTATAGCTATTTTGGGTGGCCGGTAAAGGATCTGTCATTTATAAGTTCAACCCCTAAAAATTCTTCTATTGCAACCATCTTATGTTGTATTGGTGTTGCAAAACCGTCTTCAATAAGACTTAGTGTCTCTTGTGACATTTTAACAGCGTCAGCCAGTTCTTTTTGACTCAAGCCTCTATCAATACGTTCTTTCCTAATCTGTTCACCAATGCTGCGATATTGCATCCTCGTATCATGCAGCGTTTCAGCATTTTTAGAACTCTGACAGGATAGAACAGAGGCCGCTAAAACGCAGATTAAAAAAATGAAAAGCAACCCTGCATTACATTTTTCTGTTTTTATTTTAAAAAAACGAACCATATTTTTTGATTTTTACAGATTAATGGTATTTTTACAATCGAATCAGCACAAATGAACACTGATTTATTAAAATCAACAAAACAAAAGTAAAACATATTGTTTCATTTGTCAAGTTTTTCTCTTTTTTTTTAAAATATTTTTATCAGTAAATCAAAATTTAACTATATGAGTGACATTGCAGACAAAATTGTCAATCAGAAATTCGCTCTTGTTTTCGAACAACTCAGAAAAGAGGGCAAAGTAAAAAGCAAATCTGATATCGCCGCACAGCTTGGCACCTACAACCACGTTATCAACAGCGTGTTGAAGGGCGAAAGAGGCCTGACGGTAGAACAGATGAACAAATTGGTGGAATACTATGGCATCAATGCCAATTTCCTTTTTGGTGCAAGCCTTGAAATGTTCGGAACTGAAGGCGGCGGCATACCAAGCTTTTCAATTGCCGAAAAAATGTTTGAAGGAAGGAACAATATCACTTTGGTTCCTTATAAAGCCTCTGCAGGATATGCAATGTCCGGAGGCAGTCAGGAATATATGCAGGAATTCCAAAAGTTTACCATTCCCGGCATGGACGGACAATTGGTTGCCTTCGAAATTAGCGGCGACTCTATGCTTCCGCATATTACGAATGGAGATATTGTCATTTGTGAGGCATTGGAAAAAAATGAAATGCCAAGAGATAACGGAGTTTATGTTATCATCACAGACAATGTAGTAGCAAAAAGAATCAGAAGACTTAAAGACAGAAAAAGCGGAGATCTTATCGGTTTTGAGCTGATTTCCGATAATTCTGTTTACCATCCGTATACTGTTGAGCTGGATGAAATCAGACAAATTCTGAAAGTAAAAAACAGGCTTACTTCTTATGGTTTAGCTTAATTTTTAATATCCCCAATAATATAAAGAAGGCTTTAAAACATAGTTTTAAAGCCTTCTTTATATTATTTAAGCTAAGTTATTAAAATATAATTACTGACGACCTTCCAAATTATGCATGATACTGAATGGATGAACTTTTAACTGATCGTTCAGTGAACGCCATTCCGGTGCAGGTTTAAAATAACTTAGACTTTTCAGACTTCCCTGTTTTATAGCATATTCCAAATGAGGAATTGCCCCTTCACCGACTAATATTATTATCGGCTTGCCACTGTTCATTTCGGCAATTGCTTCCTGAACAGATAACTCTTTTATCTCTTTGAAACTTCTTTCTGTATAAAAGGGAAAACTCATATGCAGCTGCCTAAAGGAAAATCCACAGAAAGCAGCAGTCAATTCTTTTGGATTTGTAAATCGCCCTGCTTCCATTTTCATAGAAGCAACAATTTTCCTGCTGGATTTGGCCGAACCGGCATCGAAGGCCTGCCCTCCTACTCCCCACAAAAGCGTAAGGGTAAGCGCTCCCCAAAATGCCGAAATCAAAACTTTTTGTTCCAACTTGACAAAGATCAGTGCTATACCGCCTATTATCATTGGCACTGCAACAAAACCAATTGTACTATTATTGTCGGGAAATGTGTAATAAAAGCCAATCCAAACTCCCAATCCCAACAAAATCCAAAAAATTCCTGTGAGCACCCATGCCCAACCTGCAATTTCTTTATTTTTGTCAGCCTCCAAATACTTAACTAGAATACCTGCTGCAGCAATAGCTATAGCCGGATGTGCGCCCATTGCATAGGAAGGTAATTTACTGCTCATCAGTTCGTAAAATCCCCAACCGAACAGTAGCCAAAGAAAAAGCGAAATATGCTGCTCATCGCTTCTTGCGAAACGCAAAGCATTCCAAAAACCTTTCAGGAAAAAAGGCAGCCAGGGAATAAATGCCACTATAGCCACTACAAAATGATAGCCCGGAGGTCCGCTTTGACCAAAAACAGCACCGCCTACTCTCTTTACAATGTACCATTCATACAAAAAAGTAATCAGTTTGCCTCCATCATTCATATAAGAAAAATAGGCCCAAAGTACAAATGGCAAAAGGCTTAAGGGTCCAAAAATCCAGGGATGGGTGCCTATGAGATTTTTTCTTTTTGGATGCAGTATAGCCAATCCCAACCAAAAACCGCCTAGTAATATGATAATTGGCGGCCCTTTCACCATAATCCCCAAAGCAACTGCTGACCAAAGCAGGAGGTTCCATTTCCAGGAAGGCTTATCCAAAAAACGCAAAAGTGACAGAACTGCCAATGTATCAAAAAACATAAGCCAGGCATCAGTCAGCGACATTTTGCCCATGGAGATGCTGAGAAATGAAGTAGAAAATATAATGGAAGACCAGGCTGCCGTCTTCTGTCCCCATATTTTTCCGGAAATAAAATAAATACTCAGCGCAGTCAATAAAACCGCTAAAGCCGAGGGAAATCGGACAGCAAATTCATTGACACCAAAAATAAGATAGGAAACCGCTATTGTCCAAAAATGAAATGGCGTTTTACGATGCACATCCGACCAGGTAAACTGCGGATTCACCCAATCACCGGTCTCGATCATCCGCAGTGCAAATCCTGCATAAGCGGCCTCATCGTCATCCCAAAGACAAATATTATTGCCAACAAAGAACAGGTTGACAATCAAAAAGAGCAGCATCAACAGAAGCAAAGGCCTGGCCGGAGATCTGTCTTCCGAGATCAGATGCATAAAAATTTTAGAATTGCACGGAATATTCCGAAAATGATAAAAATCTTAACCCTCGAAATGGAAGGAGATTGTCAATCCTCTTGCAAAGAGTTTGTCAATAACACTGGAGTAAATCAGACCGGCATTGCGATCATGAATATTGAGCAGCCCATGTGAAAATTTAATCTCAGGAGAGAGAATAAAATAAGGAAAAAACACCTGAAATCCTACACCGAATTCCAAAAGCAGATCCTGTCGGGCAATTTTAATCAAATCTTCTGCCTGTCTTGCTCTGGAATTGCTGGAAAGGTCAATACTGTATTTTCCGCCCAAAATCACAAAGGCACGGATATCATGATAAGGTTTGGACTTATAACGAATTTGAATCGGGAAGTCAATAAAAACGGATTCAACTTTGCGTTTTTGAATTTCCTTACTCATGAGCGTGTACTCAAAACGGCGTTCTGCAAAGGAAAGCGTTGGCAGATTGAAGCGAAAATCAAAATTTTCACCAAATTTGATATTGGTCACAATGCCGAGGTTAAACCCCGGGCCTGTAGCAGATTGCAACACTTTAACCGTATCGTTCAAAATAAAACTTTGATCATGCACAATGCGGTAGGAAGAGTTGTTATACCCCAAGGTAATGCCAAAGTAATAAGTCTTTTTGTTGAATGAATTAAAATTAAAGTTACTGCCGCTTTTTTGAGCAACAGCCGCATTTGTAATCAACAAAAAAAACAGAATGGCAAAAAAGGCAGGGCCTATTTTGTACCGGAATAGATTGAGCAGATGCCCATGGTCAGTACTGTGCATTTTGTTTGTTTTAATCCTAAATTAATCAATAATTGTTCAAAATCTTTCCCTTCAGGAAATGCCTGAACCGATTCGTAAAGGTAAGAATATGCTTTTCGGTCCTTAGAAGTAATTCGTCCGATACCCGGAAGAATAGTGCTGAAATAGAAATTATACAACTGTTTAATAGGGAAAGCTTTGGGCTTGGAAAATTCAAGAATAACACATTTTCCACCCGGACGTAAAACCCGCAACATTTCACGCAATCCGTTTTCGACATTTGCAAAATTTCTTACACCAAATGCAACGACTACAGCATCGAAAGTATTGTCTTCAAAAGGCAGCTTTTCAGAATCTCCCTCTTCCAGTGTTATAATTTCAGTAAGTGCCCGCTTGGCAATTTTACCCCTTCCGATTTCCAACATTTTAACGGCAATATCTATGCCGATGATTTTTTCGGGCTTCAACTGACGTTCCGCCTCCAGTGCCAAATCACCTGTGCCGGTTGCTACGTCCAAGATGATTTTGGGCGCTATGTCCTTAAGTTCAGCAATAGCTTTTTTTCTCCAGCGACGGTCGATTCCTGCTGAAAGAAAATGGTTTAAAAAATCGTAATTCTTTGATATATTATTGAACATTTTCGAAACCTGCTGCTTCTTTTCGGCTTCCTGCTCATAAGGTTTGACCTCTTCAGATTTTATTTTTTCAATGCTCATTGATGCTATTTTGTTGTTAAAACGAAAAAAAACTATACTAAGGTAAAGTATTTATATAGTGTTTGCGATATTTGCAAGCTAAGTCGGCTTTTACTAAGTGTCGCAAAAGTAACACGAATAACATAACAAAGGTTGAAATTGTGGCAAATGATTATTAAAACAATTAAATTTATAGGTAGTTTTCCGGAGCTAAAAGGCTGTCCGAAAGCAGAAAAACCCGAGTACGCCTTTATCGGA